>RGOY01000113.1 GCA_010028225.1 Actinomycetota bacterium | reverse complement strand
GGCTCACTTGGCCTCATGACTTCGGTGTTGATGTCACCTGATGGCAGGACCGTCGAAGCTGAGGCTGCGCACGGAACTGTGACTCGCCATTATCGCGATCATCAAGCGGGCAAGCCGACCTCGACGAATCCAATCGCTTCGATATTCGCTTGGACTCGCGGTCTAGCCCATCGCGCCAAATTGGATAACAACCCAACGTTGACTAATTTCGCAGAAAGCTTGGAGAAGGTCTGTATCGAGACCGTGGAAAGCGGAAAGATGACAAAGGATCTTGCGCTCTTGATTTCATCCGATGCACCATGGCTTAACACCCAAGAGTTCTTGGATGCCATCAACACCAATCTCAAAGCGAAGATGGGTTGAGTTCTTAGAGCGCTTTACCGCTGTTCTGGTCGAAGAAGTGAACTGCACCCGGTTGTGGTTGAACGCAGATTCGATCTCCTGGACGTGGCGGATTCTTTGGATCCCAACGCACGATGACTTGTGCGCCTTCATCGGCGGAGTTATAGAACTTCACGGTTGAGTCTGCCGGCTTACCGTAGACATAGGCATCTGCACCAAGTTCTTCGACCACCTCGACGTTAATTTCAAATCCGGTGGATGACGGCGCAAATCCTTCTGGGCGAACGCCAACGATAACGCTTCCACTGGCAGTTGTCGGAATGGAGAGAGAGCCTAGTTTTGCATTTCCACCTTCGACTGGTGCAATGAGTAAATTCATCGCAGGTGAACCGATGAAGCCAGCAACGAATGCATTGGCCGGTTTGTCATAGAGATTTCGTGGTGAGTCACATTGTTGCAACAGACCATCCTTCAAAACGGCAACACGATCACCCATAGTCATGGCCTCTACTTGATCGTGAGTTACATAGACCGTTGTGATACCGAGTCGACGTTGTAGCGCTGCAATCTGTGTGCGAGTTGCTACACGGAGTTTGGCATCAAGATTTGAGAGTGGCTCATCCATCAAGAAGACTTGTGGTTCGCGAACGATTGCACGTCCCATAGCGACGCGCTGACGTTGACCACCTGAAAGGGCTTTTGGCTTTCGCTCAAGATAAGCCTCAAGGTCGAGAAGTTTTGCCGCCTCACGGACGCGACGATCGCGCTCTTCTTTCGCGACACCTGCAATCTTGAGCGCGAAACCCATATTCTCAGCAACCGTCATATGTGGATAGAGCGCGTATGACTGGAAGACCATGGCGATATCACGATCTTTAGGTGCGACATTAGTGACGTCACGATCGCCAATGAAGATGGCTCCGTTGTCGATCTCTTCGAGACCTGCCAACATACGAAGTGAAGTCGATTTGCCGCATCCCGAAGGTCCGACGAGAACTAAGAACTCACCATCATTTACGGTGAGATTTAATTTGTCGACCGCAGGAACTGTTGTGCCTGGATAGATACGTGATGCACTTTCGAATCTGACTGATGCCATGAGTAACTCCCTTAACCGAGCAGGTACGTGCTCGACGATCCGTTGGAAAAAGGTGCCAGCGAACTGGCTTGGGCGGAGGGTACGCGAGGTGAGGCCCAGTTGCTAGGGCGCGAGCTTGGTTGCTTTGCTCTCGAGCGCAGGCTCAACCCCAGGTTTAGGTTTTGGACCAAGCTCAGTTAGAATCCGTTTTCCCATGGACCCCGACCCGAGTCTGTCGATCCTCAGTCTTTCGCTAGACATCCTTCTCGTCTTCTTCTTCATCGGCCTCAGCACCATTTTCGTAGCCGCAGAGATTGCCTTAGTGACCCTTCGTGAAGGGCAGGTACGTCAACTCGCGGGGCAAGGAAAACGCGGAAGCCGTGTAGCAGAGCTCGCCAAAGACCCCAATCGATTCTTGGCTGCGGTCCAAGTCGGCGTCACGCTCTTTGGATTCCTTTCTGCTGCAGTCGGCGCTGATCAAATCGGCGCATACCTAATCCCATATCTTGTTGATGCTGGGCTATCAGAAGGTGCCGCTGACACGATCTCCCTCATCGGATTGACTCTGGTTATCGCTTATTTTTCGCTCGTCTTCGGTGAGCTGGTACCAAAGCGCGTTGCGCTCGCCAAAGCAGAGGTGATTGCCCCGACTCTGGCATTTATCGTCGACAAAGTTGCGAGAGTCTTTCGCCCATTCATCTGGTTGCTCTCCAAGTCCACCAATGCAGTCCTCAAACTTCTTCGAGTTGATCCATCCGCCGGGCGTCAAGATATCTCTGAAGAGGAATTGATGGATCTTGTCTCTGGTCATGCCGCGCTCACTGATGAAGAGCGAGATATCGTCGAAGAAGTCTTTGCGGCAAGCGAGACTCAAGTTCATGAAGTGATGCGCCCGAGAACTGAAGTGGATTTCCTTGACTCGACGCTCACTGTTGAAGAGTCAATCTCTATCGCGGTGGACAAGGCACACTCACGATATCCAGTGGTCAGAGGTTCGAGTGATGAAGTACTTGGCTTCATTCATGTCCGTGACCTACTTGACCCAGAACATAAGAGAAGTGCTGTGATTCGAGATTTAGTGCGTCCGATACTTTTTCTACCTGGAACAAAAGGTGTCTTACCAGCATTGACCGAGATGCGCGCTGGTCGACAACAGATCGCAATAGTTCTTGACGAGTATGGTGGAACTGACGGCATTGTGACTCTTGAAGATCTCGTCGAGACGATGATTGGTGAGATTCATGATGAATATGATGAGAGCACGAGTGAGATATCTGCCCAGCAAAGAACTGGTGAGTTGGAAGTAGATGGACTCGTGGCGCTAGATGATCTCGCTGAAGAGATGGGTAAATCACTGCCCGATGGACCCTATGAAACCTTGAGTGGGCTTGTGATGCACCACCTGGGAAGAATGCCAAGCGCTCATGATGTGATCCACCTTGATGGCTTTCGCATCACCGTCCTTGAAATGGAAGGAAAGCGCGTCGGAAAGGCGCTGATTTCACTTCACTAGTAGGTCACCGTTCGACTTTTCAATCCCCGATAAACTAACTCGATGAAGCGCGTCCTCTCTGGGATTCAGCCAACGGCGGATTCATTCCATCTGGGAAACTACCTCGGCGCGATTAAGCAGTGGGTAGCGCTACAAGATAGTCATGATGCCTTCTACTGTGTTGTTGACTTGCATGCACTGACTGTTGATGTCGATCCGAAGTTGATGACTGAGCGGACGCTCAAGTCAGTGGCGCAACTAGTCGCGTTAGGTCTTGACCCAAATCGTTGCACCATCTTTGTGCAATCCCATATCCATCAACATAATCAACTTGCTTGGATCATGGAATGTCTTGCTGGATTTGGCGAGGCAAGTCGAATGACGCAATTCAAGGATAAGTCGCAGAAAGCCGGATCGGATCGAACTACTGTCGGGCTATTCACATATCCATTGCTACAAGCAGCCGACATCATGCTCTATCAAGCCAATCTCGTCCCAGTCGGAGAGGATCAGCGACAACATATCGAGTTGACTCGCGATCTTGGCCAGAGGTTTAACTCCCGATATGGCCAGACATTAGTTGTTCCCGAGCCTTACATCATGAAGGCGGGTGCAAAGATCAATGATCTTCAAGATCCAACGGCAAAGATGAGCAAATCTGCTGCATCACAATCGGGTGTAATTGATATCTTGGATGACCCTTCAGTCAATATCAAGAAGATCAAATCTGCCGTCACCGATACCGGTCGTGAAGTCACTTTCAACGAAGGTGAGAAGCCTGGAATCTCCAATCTCATCACAATCCTCTCGAGCCTTTCTGGCAAATCACAGAGTGAGATCGAGCAGGAATTCGCAGGTAAAGGTTATGGAGATTTCAAGGGCGCGGTCGCGCAGAGCGTTGCCGATTACTTCGCGCCGATTAGACAGAGAACTTTGGAACTCCTGACGAGCAAGAATGAACTCGCCGAGATCATCGAATCTGGTGCAAAGAAAGCTGAGCTTGTTGCTGAGGAAACTCTTGCCAAGGTCTACAAGAACTTGGGACTTCTTCCTCGAAAGGGTTCGAAGTGAGTTCTTCCGCTAAAGATCAGAGAATTGAGTCTGCGGGAGAGTACCCGTTCACTCGTGGAATTCACCCGACGATGTATCAGTCCAAACCATGGACGATTCGCCAATACGCAGGATTCGGCACGGCGGCAGAATCGAATCAGCGTTACAAAGAATTAGTTGCTCGTGGTACTGGTGGACTTTCTGTCGCTTTCGACCTTCCGACTCAAATGGGTATGGATTCTGATCCTTTTCTTTCTATTTGTTTGAGTTGTTAGGGGGGATTATATACCTATATAGTAATTCACTTTTTGCGAAACAGCCTCTAAAAGCCTTTGCCAATGAACGACAAAGAACGATCCTTGCACCGAGTGCGTTTCCACGTACAGTTCCGCTCCAAAGTAGTCCTCAACTACCTACCGGACTATCTAAAACTCCCCCAGAAAAAACCAACCAGCAGCCTATATGAAAAGCTGCAAAGCTTTCAACAATCCCGATCAGCAGACCACCCACGATCGCACCTTTGACATCACCAAAGCCGC
>RGOY01000112.1 GCA_010028225.1 Actinomycetota bacterium | reverse complement strand
CAGAGACCTCATCCAAAAGTGCGCGATCTCGAAGTACTAAGAATGCACTCTCTGCACTCCATGGTTTTCCATCTGGTCCCTCAAATCCAAGATGCATCCCAATATCGACTACCACGCGCGCCGCACGAAGCGCCTGTGCCGAGAGATATCCCATTTCATAACCAGGATCCGCAAAGGCACCGAGTTCATCCATCAACCGCTCGGCATATAACGCCCAACCTTCGCCATGACCTGAGGTCCAGGCTTCATTCCTTTGATAACGGTTAAGTCGCTCGGTTTCGACCATCGACGTAGCTACCTGGAGATGATGTCCCGGTACTGCTTCGTGATACCAAGTTGATGCGATATGCCAGAAACTGAACTTCTCTTTGCCCATCGTCGGAAACCAAGTCGTACCTGGACGAGAAAAGTCCTCGGATGGACCCATGTAATAGGCCGCAGAAGCACTTCCTTCAGGGGCTAAGCGGCAATCACAGAACTTAATCCGTGGATCAATATCGAACTCTGCTCCATCAAGTCGTTTGACCGCCGCATCGACAAATTCTCTAAGTCGTCGGAGAAGTTCATCAGATCCATCAATCACATATCGTGGATCTTCCTCGAGGCGATCGGCTACCTCACGAAGTGACTTTGCATCTGGATAAAGTTTTGCAGCAACCTTCCACATACGATCATTGATTCGATCCAACTCTTCTCTGCCCCATTGATATGTTGCTTCAAGATCTAAATCGGCACCAGTGAAGTGGCGGGCCCAGAGTAGATATCTATCGCGTCCTACTGGATCTGATGGATTTGAAAGCGGTGCATAGGTATCCCTCATCCAGGTAGAGAGCTTTGTACATTCACCTTCGGCAGATTTCGCAGCAGCATGAAGTTCTGGATTCTTACTCTCCGGATCAAAGCGCGTCGCAATCTCGGTGAAAGCGCCCTTGGCAAAAGTCTCTAACTGATCGGCAACGCCGAGTACTTGTCGCCGCGCAGTGACCTTTCCGCCCTTAGCAACTTCAAGGAGAGTCTGCTTCCAACTCTCAAAAGATCGTCCAACCGCGTTCATTCTGGAAGTCACATTTGCAGCACATATGCTTCCCGTGAATCATGCAGTTCTAGATATGAGTGCATCCGCTCGAGCGCAACATCACGAGCGATTCGATCAAAGTCATTGAGCGCAGTGGCTGAGGTTATCTTGGCAATCGAGTCGCGAAGTAGCTTTGCACTCTTCTCCGCATGTGCCAGGGAATAATCATCAAGTTGGTCATCAAGGCCTGAAATCCCAAGGTTTGTCGAGTTAATCGGACTTAGCTTGGCCGCCTCAGTGACATATTCTGAAGAGACTTTAGCGATAACTGAATTCTCTTGCCATGAACTTGTTGTAGGGGACTGTATCGTCATATGACTCCCTTTCGCTTTCTCCTCAGGTAACGTCGGATCCGTCGCTTCAATTCCTGCAGAATAGTGGTTAATGGGAAGCGCTTAATCGCCTGAAAATCATAAGAGGTGAGAATCTCGGCGACTCGATCAAGATCAATTGTCTCAATCGGAGCATTGCTACCTTCTGGCACAACGGGGTGTAGAAAAGAATGCTCATCTCCCGAAATCTTGACACCCAAGCTTTTCAACTCCAGAAGATCAGACTCTGCAATCTTCTTGGCTTCATCCACGGCCCATTTTGGTGTGAGAAGACGGGATGAGCGGGGCAGCGCCTCTGTCTCATCTGCAAGATAATGAACGTATCCCTCTCGAATCATCGCCCAATACTCATCCCAACCTCGACTTCGATCGAAGCGATTATTGACTCGCCACAAGAGTTCAACTTCATCGGCAGTCATAGAACGGTTTCCGCCAACGTCCGAAGGTTTCAAGAAACCCTCCGCGAGACCAAGGAGGCGATTGAATTCATCGAAAATGAAATGGGGTTTCTCTTCATTCGCAAGCAATATCGAGATATTTGAAGACCCGAATACCCCTGCCCATCTCGTAACAACTTCAGAGACTGCAGCGCGTTGCCAGAAAGTAGGAGTGTGCTTGCTCTTGCCTCGATTATGAAACATCTCTTCGAGCCACTCTTCATATCGAAGTTTGATTCCGTACTTGAGAAACTGTTGATAGGACGAGGCAAGAATCTTGGCGAAAGGTCGAACTGTGAATACGACTTCGATGGGGGCCGAACCGAGATCCCGCTTTGCCTTTGCGACCTGATCTGCGTTTGCTTCAGAGAAGAACTCACTGCTGATCAAGGCAATCCCACTGGATTTCTTAACTCTCGTAGCGAAATTTCGCCAGACTGTTTCCGGGATTCGCTCTCCCCCTTGCTCCTTCCAACCCCAGATGCGCTCAGTCAGCGACCAGGCCGGACGATGATGGGCGCGACCAGTTGTGACCAGATATGTGACACCATGGGATTTAAGAGATTTTCGATTCTTATCAAAACTATGTTGAAGTGCTGTTGTTCCAGATTTATGGAAACCGGCGTGAATCAGAATTCGATCGGCCATGGAAATCCTTAGATGAGGCCCATGAGACGAAGTCCATTGAGAATAATGATGATGATTGCTACAGCGATTCCGAGAGTCCTTCGTGGCAGCCAGCCCACAAGCCTTGCTGCAACTGGTGCCATCACTATGCCACCGATAGATAGACCGAGTACAGCTTCCCAATTGATATCCAACCGCCAGAGTGAGGCAAGAAATCCAAGGCTTGCACAGACCGCAACAATGAACTCTGCCGCAGAGACTGTTCCAATAACTTTGCGAGGTTCATGCTCAGTTGTAGCTAAGAGGGTTGGCGTTACGACAGGTCCCCAACCTCCACCTCCCGAAGCATCGACAAATCCACCCGTCAATCCGATGAACTTCAAGTACTTGGGATCGCTGACTGCGGTGAGGTTGACCTGAACTTGATGCCGGAAGATATTGCGATAGAGAAGGACCAGTCCAAGGAGAAAGAGAATGGTGGAGATGAAGTAATTGCCGCCGGTCAGATCTATCGAAGAGAGAAATGTTGCGCCAGCGAATGCGCCAATACCTCCAGGTATAGCAATCTTCACTAAGACTTCTTTATCTACATTGTCGCGTCGCCAGTGAGCAATACCAGAGGCAAGACCAGTACCGATTTTTGCGACATGAACTGCAGCAGATGTGGCAGCAGCTGATGTTCCAAGCGCAAGCAGAATCGTTGCGCTAGTGACGCCAAAACCCATACCGAGTGAGCCATCAATCAACTGCGCGATTGATCCAGCGAGGACGAAGTAGAAGAGATTCACACAATTACCTTGAGTAAGAGCTCTACATTCTCATCAATCGCTGCGGTGCCATCAAGGACAAGTTCTGCACCGCTCGGTGGCTCATACTCTTGTCCAACACCAGTGAGATTGGGGATCTGGCCATCTCGCGCCTTCTTATAGAGCCCCTTCGGATCTCGCTGCGCACATACCTCTGCTGGAGTCTTTACCCAGACTTCTACAAACTGATCATCGGTGAAGCGAGTTCGCGCCTGATCACGATCGGCGGTGAAGGGACTAACAAGAGCAACGATGACTACAAGGCCGGCATCGACCATTGCATGCGCTACCTCTGAGACACGACGAACATTCTCTGCTCGGTCTTCCTTGGTGAAACCCAAATCCTTATTGAGACCAAGTCGTAAGTTATCTCCATCGAGAATGTATGAGTGAATTCCCAATGCAAAGAGGCGCTTCTCTACTGCATTCGCAATTGTGGATTTTCCAGAACCAGAGAGCCCGGTGAGCCAGATGACTTTCGCTCTCTGACCCTTCTGCTGCGCCCTCATCTCGGCGGTGATCTCATAGTGATGTTCGGTCACATTGCTCGACCTGCGAAGCGGATGCAAAACCATTCCGGCACCGACTGTATTCATGGAGAGTCGATCAACAATGACGAAATTTCCGGTGACTCTGGATTGATCATAATTGGTGAGTGAAAGTGGTGTATCGAGTGCAACTTCGACAACGCCGATCTCATTCATCGCCAGCGTTCTTGTTGAGAGTTGCTCGCCCGTATTGATATTGAGTTTGTGTCGTATCGAGGTGACCATCCCCGTCACCTGAGTTGAACCTGAGATAAAGAGATATGAACGGCTATGGATTAACTCTGATTCACCCAACCAGACCAGATTCGCGGTGAATCTGCTCTCTGGATTGACCTGCTTCTCATTTAACTCAATCACATCACCACGTGAGGCATCGATATCAGGCTCGAGCACCATAGTTACTGCACGAGTTGCCTCAACGTGATCGAGATCGCCATGAAATGAGACAAGCCGTGCGATCTTCGCCTTCTTTCGAGTAGGCAGGACGATTACCTCTTGCCCTGCGGCAAATGAACCATTGACCACTGTTCCTGCAAGCCCTCTGAAATTCTCAGCCCGCGAAATCATCTGAACTGCCATGCGCGGCGAACCAAAACTGCTTTCACTGCCGCCATCATGTTCTTGGATTAAGTCAAGAAGTGATGGCCCTGAGTACCAGGAGGCAGCATCGCTCTTATAAACCACATTGTCACCGTGCAATGCGCT
>RGOY01000111.1 GCA_010028225.1 Actinomycetota bacterium | reverse complement strand
CATCGTCTTATAGAAATGAAAAGCACCGAAGACATTTCCGTGATCGGTCATGGCCAAGGCCGGCATACCCAGCCGTGCTGTCTCTTCCGCTAAGTGTTCGACTCGCGCGGCGCCATCGAGCATCGAGTACTCCGTATGCACATGAAGATGTACGAAGTTCTCGCCGCTTTTCATCTCTGCTCGACTGCCCTTCAAAATTTAACGATTGACCGTAACGGAGCCTAGGGAAAGTATTGCTGGCCCGAGGATTCGGGAGACTATCCTCAACCGCCGATAGAGCGGCGAAGTGACGCGAGACTTTCTTCAAGGTCAGGTGGATAGGGCGCGCTGAAGTGGACACGCTCGCCAGTTGTTGGGTGGCGAAAATCGAGTTCCATAGCGTGGAGCCAGGGGCGTTTCATGGCGAGACGCTCGGCCAAACGTGGGTCTGCGCCGTAGACCAGATCTCCCACCAAAGGATGCTTTATCGCATTGAAGTGAACTCGTATCTGATGCGTCCTTCCAGTTTCTAACTCGATACGAGCCAAGGTCACCGCCGGGAAGAACTCGATCGCCTCATAGTGGGTAACGCTCGGCTTGCCTGAAGCTACAACCGCAAAACGATGATCCTCTTTCGGATGGCGATCTATTGGCGCATCAATCGTGCCAACGGCAGGGTCGATCCTTAAGTGATGAATATGCCCGCTCTGACTTAGCAACCACCATTAACCCCGAAGTGCCAACATCGAGTCTATGGACAATCCCTTCACGCTCCTCTGAACCGACGTGCGCTATCTGCACTCCACTCTCTTTCAATGCGCCGATGACAGTTGGACCACTCCACCCAGGGCTCGGGTGAGCTGCGTAGCCGATCGCTTTCGCTACCACAACGATGTCAGAGTCTTCGAAGATGACTGGAAGTGGTGCAGATTCAACCGAATGACTTTCCTTGCTTCGTAGGAGAACTCGTATCTTGTCGCCTACTTTGACTCGATCTGACTTCTTTACCTCTTCGCCATCTACTGCCCAGATGCAGTCACCACTTTCGAATATATCTTCGACGGCGCTGCGCGAAATGCCTAGTTCTAAGGCTAAAGCGCTATCGAATCTCATTCCCTCAGCGCTCTCTGGCATGGAAATCTCCCGGAGCGAGTCTGCCTCGGTCATCGCCTTACCCCATCATCATCCTCTTCAAAACCTTCGTCCATCTCCACCGCATTGCTTTGCTCACTCTGATTTGAATCTGCGAAAGTTGCAAATGGTTTGATCTCTTTGAAGAGGAGATACGCAATGAGCGCGCCAGAACTTGTTATCGCAATATCTGCCACGTTGAATATCGGCCAATTTGGAATTTGTATGAAATCGACGACGTGACCGTGCAGGAAGCGTGGTTCGCGGAAAATTCGGTCGCTCAAGTTGCCAAGAACGCCACCAAGAAGTCCACCGAATCCAACAGCCCAACGGATTTCGACGATCTTGCCCGCGAAAATGATCAATCCCGCGGAGACGATAATCGCAAAGACAGTGAGGAAGATAGTGAAGTTTGAGCCTATGTTAAACGCGGCCCCCGAGTTGGTTGTGTGATTGAGTTTGAGGAAAGAGCCAAGGATGTTGATACTGCCGCGAGATTCCAAGGAGGTGACTGCCCAGAACTTACTCGCTTGATCGAGCGCAAGAAGAGAAAGAGCCAATCCAGCAATAACTTTGCTGCAACGACTTCGTCTTTCGAATGTTGTCGACACTTCTTCAAGCCCTGCTTCCTGAGATGGGGCCGGTGTCAGCGACGCTCTTCCTTGGCTTTGCATCGCATACAGAGAGTGGCGCGAGGAAACACCTGAAGACGAGCTTTTCCGATGGCATTCTGACAGTCCTCGCACCGACCATAACTCTTGTTGTCCAGCCGATCGAGGGCTCGCTCTGTCTGAAGCACCATATCTCGTGCGTTGTAGACGAGAGACATCTCATGTTCGCGCTCGAAAGTCTTTGACCCTGCATCCGCTTGATCATCTCCTGCGCCGACGCCATCTCTCTCAATCAAGTCATCCATTTCGGATTCAATCTCAGCCAATTCGGCACGGAGTCGCTCAAGATCCTTGGCAAGCTCCACTCGCATTGCCTTCAACTCTGCTGCACTCCACTGCTCATCGATCTCACTCGTTGAAATCGGGGTCGGCGCGCTCTTAATCGGTTTGAGTTGCGCGACTTTCTTCGAAGGAGCCCCCTTGGGAGCGGTCTTCGCATTTCGACTTGGCGGAAGGAGAAGCAGCTTTTTCTCTTCGACCACAATTTCATTTCCCGATTCAATTTCGGGTTTATAGACGGAGATCGTCGTTGCGCCTTTTGCAGTTGTAGAAGTGAGTGCAGTCTTTGCTTTACCGCGGACAATCACTGGTTTAGAGGAGGGCGATGGTTTCGGTGGCAACTTCTTTGCGAGCGGGGGCTTGGCCACACTTTTCATAGCAGGCGCTTTTGCTGCAGTTTTCTTCGCAGCAACTTTCTTGGGCGGAACTTTCTTTGCCGATGCTTTCTTGATTGAGGCTTTCTTGACTGGAGCTTTCTTGCCCTTATTTATACTCTTCTTCTTCGAGGTAGGTGCGCTCTTCTTTGCAGGAACCTTCTTTACTGGCTTCTTTTTCGGCACGGGCGAAGGGTAGTAGAGAACCCGCAATAACGAGAATTGGTAGGCTCTGCCAAATGAGCGAGCGTCAATATCCGCAGCTCTCCCCGCAAATCGACCTCCCTGCCATTGAGAGGGATGTGCTTGCCTTTTGGGAGCGCTCCGAGATTTTCCATAAGAGTCTCAAGGCTCGCTCCACTGGACTGCCCTGGACCTTCTACGAAGGCCCGCCAACAGCAAATGGAATGCCAGGAACTCATCACATTGAGGCACGAGTATTCAAAGATGTCTTTCCACGATTTCACACAATGAAGGGTCGCTATGTCCGGCGCAATGCCGGATGGGATTGCCACGGTCTTCCCGTCGAGATCGCAGTGGAGAAAGAACTTGGTTTCTCCGGTAAGGGAGATATCGAGAAATTCGGTATCGCAGAATTCAATGCAAAGTGCCGAGAATCAGTGCAGCGCCATGTCGATGCTTTCACTGAGATGACACGGCGAATGGGCTTCTGGGTTGATTTTGATAACGCGTATTGGACGATGTCGCCCTCGTATATCGAAAGTATTTGGTGGTCGCTCAAAGAAATCTGGCAGAAAGGTCTTCTTGTCCAAGATCATCGAGTAGCTCCATATTGTCCTCGATGCGGTACCGGACTCTCTGATCATGAGCTGGCACAGGGGTATGAGACGGTCACGGACCCTTCGGTCTACGTTCGCTTTCCTGCAACCTCAGGACCACTCAAAGAGATGGGTGCTGCATTCCTCGTTTGGACCACAACGCCGTGGACCTTGGTCTCAAATACAGCAATCGCGGTACATCCAGAGGTCGAATATCTCCTCGCAGAAATCGGTGATGAGAAACTCATTGTGGCCGAGCCACTCTTGGCTTCGCTCTCTCACGGTGCTGACAATGTGAAAGTGCTTGCGAGTTATCGCGGAAAAGAGCTTGAGCGAATCACTTATCGCAGGCCCTTTGATCTCGTAGAGATACCTGACGCTCACTACATCGTGCTCGCCGACTATGTGACGGTGGAGGATGGAACTGGCTTGGTTCATCAATCACCTGCCTTTGGCGCAGATGACCTTCAAGTCTGTCGCCGTTATGGGTTACCCGTCGTCAATCCAGTTCGACCCGATGGAACTTTCGATCCAGAGCTAGATCTTGTTGGCGGAGCATTCTTCAAGGAAGCCGATAAAGTGCTAGTCAAAGATCTCAAATCTCGCTCACTTCTCTTCAAGCATCTCCCCTATGAGCACTCTTATCCTCATTGCTGGCGATGCCACACACCATTGATCTATTACGCACAGCCTTCGTGGTACATACGCACCACCGCGATCAAGGAAGCGTTGATTCGAGAAAATTCAACAACTGATTGGCACCCAGAAACGATACGAAGTGGCCGCTATGGCGATTGGCTCGAGAACAACATCGATTGGGCGCTCTCCCGAAATAGATATTGGGGAACACCCATACCGATTTGGCGCTGTGAGAGTGGAGATAATGCGCATGACATCTGTATTGGATCACTTGCTGAATTAAGCGAGCAGAGCAGTTCAGATCTTCACTCACTTGACCCACATCGCCCCTATGTTGACGATGTTACTTTTGATTGCAAGAAGTGTGGCAAAACCATGCGCCGAGTTCCCGAGGTGATTGATTGTTGGTACGACTCAGGTGCCATGCCTTTCGCCCAGTGGGGTTACCCGCATAAAGCGGGGTCGCACGAGATATTCAACGCCTCTTATCCTGCTGATTTCATCTGTGAGGCCATCGATCAGACCCGTGGCTGGTTCTACACGCTCATGACAATCGGCACTCTCCTCTTTGATAAATCTTCATACAAGAGTGTTCTCTGCCTTGGTCACATCCTGGATAAGGATGGTCGAAAGATGAGCAAGCATCTTGGCAATGTCTTAGAGCCCATCTCCCTGATGGATCAACATGGCG
>RGOY01000012.1 GCA_010028225.1 Actinomycetota bacterium | reverse complement strand
TCGAGGGTTTGAGTGAATTTCACTCGGACCGTCGGATTTGAGAACTCAAATCCCGCAATAGCAAAGCTGACGAACTTCTCATCTTGTTTCACGAGCGTTGTTGCTAGGCGCGCAGCACCATCCGATGAAACTACAGAAATCGTCGCACCGACCGGCGCTTTGGTGAAGCCGTAGATACAGCGAGCAAGGTCGCCGTTGATCACGAGGTTATAGGTTCCAAGAAAAACTGACTTGTCCTTGGCGTAGTGCGGAGCAAGAACCTTGTAATCAAGAGTCTGTTCAGTGTTATCAAATCGGGGTGGACCAGGAAGATAAGAAGTCGCATTTGTTGAGACAATTCCTGCAAGAGCTTTCGTGTCTTTGGTGCACTTCTCTACTTGGTCGCCATTTCCCCCAATGATGGTTTGGACCAGCCAATAACTAGGCTCTGAGGCTGATGTATCACTCAGGACTTCAAGCCAATCAGAAAGTTCTTTATAGGTAGCCTCTGAAGGATCAATGTGATTATGAGCAATAGTGATACCGCTTAACGGTCCACTGCGTGCACCCTCGCTTATAAGTCCGTAAACCTGACCCCATCGTGGAATGTCTTTGAAATAATCCAAGATCTTCGTCGGTGCACCTTCGCTCTTGATGAATCCGGAAATAATGGGCACTTTGATTGGCTTTGCAACGATCTGTAGGTCAACGCCGGTCGCAGAGTTTGGATTGGCAGAAAGCGTGACTTCTGGGTCTTGGAATCTACCGTGTAGCCATCCATAGAGAGACTGGCTGAGTCTTAATTTCATACCAAATGAAATGCCTACCGGGAATGCCTCGGGTACGAAGCAGTTCTTGCCATCAGAGAGTCCATCTTCACAACTTTGATCACCAGCACCCGCGATCTCAATTTGCCCGCCGTAATCTTTTGCGGTGGTGCTTGCACCCGATTGAGTAGGCGTATCTGTTGTAAGGGCACGAATTTTGATGGGATAGATACCTGCTTCGAACTTGGTGAGATTAAAGTTTTCACGTTCAGCAGGCTTGCTCATCAGTAGATCTGGTTTCACTAAGTAAAGGTCGCCCCCAGCATGGACTGCATCTGGAATCTTGAAGATTAACGGATTGCCGCCCGTAGGTAGCCAAGCCTTCTGATCTCCTTGGAAATTTTGCTTCATGGGTTGCATGACATCTGTGACTTGGGTTGCCTTGAGAGTTTTTCCGGATGCATCTTTAACTATCAGTTCAAGGAAGCAATCCGTTGGATTTGATGTGGTGCACGGCTGTAACTCCGCCCGTGCATTGATTAAGTAGCCTCCAGCACAGAGTGGATCGCTAAGTGAGGAACATGCACTAACTTGTGTTGGCGAACCTTTCGTTCCAGAGAAGTTGACTAGGTAGCTTGGGAATAAGAGAAGCTGTTGAGATGGTTTTGAGTCGACTCCGATATATCCGGGAAGCGCGTTTCCGAACTGATCTTTGGGGGGAGTAGCTACCCAATTTTGAGTTGAGGTGTCGGCAAATGACGAAAAGTTCGAGAGAACTGGAATGGCGATCAAAATTGCGACGACTAATTGGGCTAAAGAGCGCCGAGAGCTCATCCATCTCCTCCTGCTACTGGGAATCGGTCTGACTCACCTCAGCTGAGATACCGTGAATTGCCTCGATATTTATGCAGCTGATTCTGGCTAGAAGAGTACTCCCGCGAGCTTCATGCTGGTAAAGGTCTCAAGGGGAATTTCTCTCCAGAGCTCTTTCAGGGGCACAGAAAATGAACTCAGAGCGTCGAGATAAGCGTGAAAACCCCAAGGAGGATCATGACCACGCCTCCCGCTCGCCGCATCGCGATAAGGCGAGACGGAGTATTAGCCATCCAGTTTCGAACTGTCCCAGCAAGCACTCCCCATGTTCCATCGCCAATCAATGCCAAGATTGCAAATGTCGCCCCCATGAAGAGCAACTGTGAAGTGAGATTTGATCCATCACGATCTAAGAACTGTGGGAGTATCGCCGCAAAGAAGACAAGTCCTTTTGGATTGAGCGCTCCTACCCAGAATCCATCTCGTACTGATCGAAGCGCGGTAGGTCTCACTTCACCTTGATTGATCATCTCGGCTGCTTGTACTCGAGAGTGCCTTATTGCTTCTATCCCAAGATAAATCAGATAGAGCCCACCAAGAACTTGAACCGAGATGAATGCAATCTCACTTCGCTGCAAAATGGGACCAAGCCCAAATGCGACAAGAACCGAGAGGGTGAACATTCCTAGAGCATTACCTGCCACCGTCGCAATCGCTGCTGCGCGTCCCCACGAGATGGCGCGAGCGATTGCAAAGAGCACACTCGGCCCAGGAGCGAGGATGATAAGGATCGCAGCGACTAAATATTCAGGGAAGCGAGAGGGAATTTCGATCAGCACTTATCTCTCGTCAACCCATCACAGTTCCGCTTGATTCGGCATTGCGTTCTCGCTTACGTGAGAAGGTACCAAGATTGATTGAGTGCTTACTTTTGATGCAGTTGTAGATGACAGGATCGTTATCGTGGTCAACTCCGCTTTCAACCTTCTCGATTAACTCGGCCATGATAAAACCGACGCCAGGGGCGTTCTTAAACTGATTGCCACTTGTTCCGATAGCTACATAGAAACCGGCAACATCTGTTTTGTCGTAGATAGGTGTCCAATCGGATGAGACGTCATAGACACCGACGACCCCAGTAGGGGATGAGGGAATCTGGGCTGCGGGAAAGCGTCGCGCAAAACGATAAGTCTGCGACTCGAAGACTTCAACAGTGCGAGTCATATTGACCTCATCGACCTTCTCGGGTTCTACCCAGTACATGGGATCACACTCTGGCTCTGTGCCACCGACAAGAGTGATTCCGCCTGGTGCCGATCGCAGATAAGTCCCAAGGTCAAGGTCACCGATGATGGGTCCAGGGAGAAGATCCTTCGGGGTTGAAATCTGGTGCACCTCTTGGCGCATCGGTTTCAACTCAACGGTGAAATCACTTCCCGCTCCTGCCATTCGATTGATCAAAGTAGACCAAGGACCAGCGACATTGACAACGATATCTGTCTCGATGATTCGAGAAGGAGAGTTGATAAGAGTCTTTTTCTCAGGATCAAAATCTTGAATCTCAACGCCACTCACTCGACCGTCACTGCTCTTTTTGATATCTACAACTGCGGTGCGGTAGAGAAATTCACATCCCTCTCGTTTTGCAGCAAAGGCCAAGTTCTCGCTGGCAAGCAAAGGATCTGTGACATAGCCGCCATGTTTGCTGAAAATTCCACCAAGAGTTCCATTGGCATCCTGCCAGAATTCGTCGGACTTCACTGGTTTATTCGGCCAGTACTTACCGACATCAATTCCAGGAACTCGCTCTGCAAGAGTCTTCGAATCCCAAATCTCGTAAGGAATTCCTGCTTGGTCAAAGAGTTTCATGGTGCGATCATGTGGCAGAACTGGAACATCAAGCATCACATAGCCACGATCTTCCATCACTGCATAATGTGGCCGAGAATCTGGGTTTGGGTTCTTGCTGTACTCGTTCGTCCCATCAATGAGATCTTTCCAGTCGATCCAATGAAAATACGATTCCCAGGAAAGCATCACTGCGTCAAAAGTTGAATAGTTAAATCGCACTACAGCACTTGAGGCGCTTGTTGAACCGAGTCCCGGGCCTTGGTTTCTATCAATCACCGTGACCGCATGTCCTCGTCGAGTGAGTTGAAGGGCAATTGAGGATCCAATCACTCCAGAACCAATAACAACCGCTCGCATTCGCAGAATGTTATTGCGCACTCTGCGAAAGTCAATCGGTTTCGTTGGGATATGAGTTACATAGTGAGATGAGTTTGATGCCGTACTCTTTGAACATGCGAGAACTTGGGGCTGGAAACGAAGAGAAATGAATAAGACCCAAGCGCAAGGAATCGGTTTCGCCTTCTTTGCTGTCGTGCTCTTCTCGCTCTCCCTTCCCATGACTCGGTGGGCTCTCGAAGGATTCACGCCTCTCTTTACTGCAACGGGTAGGGCAGTGATAGCAGCACTTCTTGCAATGATCTTGTTGAAGATAGTGAAGGAGCGGATTACGCCACCTGATCACCGAAAAGAATTTATCTACACCATGGCTAGGTGCAGTCTTTGGATGGCCAATCTTGATTGCACTGGCTCTACTTCGAACGGAGACTGCTCCTGTTGCAGTCATCGCTTCGATCATGCCGCTGACAACGGCGATTTTTGCGGTCCTTCGTGGACATGAGAACGTCTCAAACCAATTCTGGATTGCTTCTCTTGTTGGAACTGGGATTCTGGTCTTTTTCACCGCATCGCGGAGTTCCTTTGATGGTAATGATTTGATCGCAGACCTTCTAACCGTTGGAGCTGTTCTTGCCTCATCATTTTGTTACGTTCAGGGCGCAGAGTTAACGCGAATCTACCCCGGATGGAAAGTCATTTCCTGGGTTGTCATCATGGCTTTGCCCATCACAGTTCCCGTGACAATCTGGCTCTGGTTTCAAGTGGAGGATCGGGGAGCGATTAATACTCATGCAACTATTGGAATGCTCGTCCTTGGGATTTCTTCAATGTATCTCGGATTTATTCCTTGGTATCGGGGACTGAAGGATGCGGGGACTGCTCGTGGCTCTCAAGTTCAACAGTTACAAGTCTTCATGACTTTAGGATGGTCAGTTCTGATTCTGGGTGAGAGCGTTCCGCCATTGACGTTAGCCTGTTCGATCGGCATTGTCTTGGCTGTTACCTGGGCAATCCTCTCCAGGCAAGGGCGAAGCAAGAGCGTTCAAGGTGCAAAGTAGATCTGGAGAGAAGTTTTTAATTCTTATTTGAGATCTGGTGGTGGAAGTCGATACGAAAGAGGCGATCTAGAGAGATGAATCGGATTAGCCACTGATTTTGCACCATCGATATCAATGATCGGATTGAGACCAAGATGATCGGCGAGCGAGAAGGCCTCATCGATGCGATTGATCGGTCCCGCTGGGATCTTTACCGCTGAAAGTTTCTCAATCCAGTAGTGAGAGGGCTTTGCGGCGAAGATCTCATTGAGCTGAGTAACAAGTTCTTCACGGTTTTTAACTCGTAATTGATTTGTCGCGAAGCGATCATCCTTTTCAAGGCCGACGGCATCTTCTAAAGCCTGGAACTGATGGTCATTGCCGACTGCAATGATGAAATCACGATCTGCGCTATGAAAGACCCCGTAGGGCACGATCGATGGATGATCATTTCCGAGAGCCTTGGCGACAACTCCCGCAGCAGCAAAGGCACCGCTTTGATTAACCAAGGCAGAGAGGGCAGAGCTGAAGAGATTGATCTCTACTTCTTGGCCAAGACCGGATTCATTCCTTGCGTGGAGTGCAGTCAAGATTCCTGTCGTCGCATGAAGACCAGCAATCACATCAATGAGAGCCACACCTACCTTGGTACCGCCAACTGATGGCTCTCCGGTGATGCTCATCAACCCACTCATCCCTTGAATCAACATGTCATAGCCAGGAAGCGACTTGGCTCTTTCACTGTCGCCAAATCCGGTGATCGAGCAGTAAATCAGTGATGGTTTCTCTTTTGAAAGAGTTTCGAAATCAAGGCCGAAACGCTTCATTCCTCCTGGGCCAAAGTTCTCGACCACGATGTCACTTTCAAGAATTAACTGACGGGCGCTTGATAAGTCTTGGGTGTTATCAAGATCTAACGAGATGCTCGACTTATTGCGATTGACTGACTGAAAGTAAGTAGCGCGTCCATTCTCATCAAAGGGCGGCCCCCAACTCCTTGTCTCATCGCCACTTCCTGGCCGCTCTACCTTTGTCACCTGCGCACCAAGATCTGCAAGAAGCATGGTGGCATAAGGGCCTGCCAGAACCCGGCTGAAGTCTGCGATCTTGATTCCGGTGAGAGCGGGGTTTGTCATCTCTTCACCAACCACTCTTCGAATACCCCTAAGAAGAGGTCGACATCCTTCTCTGTGATGACCATGGGAGGCTTAATCTTCAGAACATTATTCGCAGGTCCGTCGCACGAGAGCATGACACCTTTGGTGAGAGCGAATTCCATGAGATCTGCGACTTCACTTGTCGCAGGGGTGTCAAGATCATGAATCAACTCCACACCTATAAAAAGTCCGTGTCCTCGCACATCTCCAATGATGCTCTGTTCTTTAGCGAGATGCCTGACGCCATCTTGTAAGTATCTCCCCACGCGAACTGCATTTCGTTGTAATCCCTCATCTTCGACCACATCAAAGACGGCTTGGCCGATAGCTGCACTTACCGGATTACCCCCGAAAGTATTGAAGTACTCCATGCCATTATTGAATGAGGCTGCTATTTCTGGTGTCGTGGCAACGGCAGCAAGAGGGTGCCCATTTCCGAGAGGTTTTCCCATGGTGACTATGTCAGGGACAACGCCATGTAATTGGAAACCCCAAAATTGCTCACCGACTCGTCCCAGTCCGATCTGCACTTCATCACTAACGCAGACGCCACCAGAACTTCTTATCGCTTCAAATGCAGATGCGAGGTAGCCATCGGGAAGAACTATCTGGCCTGCAGTGCTGACGATTGATTCAGCAAAGAATGCGCCGACTTCACCGTTCAATGAACTGATTGCTTCATTGAGTTGTGTCAGATAACGAGCGGTAGCACCTTCACCACGATAGAGACCACGGAAGGTATCGGGCAGTTCTGCGACCGCGATATGTGAGGGCTTGCCGAGTCCACCTTTACCGAGGAATTTGTAGGGACTTATCTCGATAACGCTATCGGTATGACCGTGATAGCCATGCCGCAGTGCAATCGCGCAATCTCGCTTGGTATGAGCCTTTGCCAGACGAATCGCTAGATCATTTGCCTCACTGCCGCTGTTGACGAAGAAGATGACACTTAAAGGATCAGGAAGTGTGGCTATGAGGGACCTTGCATATTCGGTGATCCCTTGATGGAGAAAACGAGTATTGGTATTGAGTGTTTGCATCTGGCGCACGCCAGCCTCCACAACTCGCGGGTGGCAGTGGCCGACATGAGCAACATTGTTGACCATGTCAAGGAATGCTCGTCCATTTTCGTCGTAGAGATAAGCCCCCTGCCCACGAACAATATGCAAGGGCCTAGAGAAGTTGAGCGAGAGGTTTCTAGAGATTGTCGATCCACGATCCCTTTCAATCGATGCTCCAGTGATTCGGCTATGGGCATCAGTTCCCTCAGCGATGCGTAGAATCAAGTTTGGATTAGGAGAGATGCTTCGCCAGAGTGAGACTTCATCTCGCGGCGCAACTCCGTAGATATCGATACCCATGCCACAGAGATCAGTGATGAGTTGAAAATGAAGATGTGGCGGCCATCCGACATTTTCATTCTCATCTCCCATCCAACCAATCAATGCTCCGGCTTCAACTTTCTTTCCTACCTGCCAGAGCGCGAGAGATTTCTTTGCGAGATGACCATAAAGGGTAAAGAAGGAGTGACCTTGATCAGTTTCATGTCGGAGTATGACGACAGGGCCGTAGTCGAGATACGCGGCATTGTCATTGAAGAGTTCGATAACACCTGCAAGCGGGGCGTGCACCGGCGCGCCAACACTTTGCCAGAGATCAACGCCGAGATGGAAGGTGCGGGCACTGGGGGCAGTGGCATCGAAAGAGTCAGAGGCGTAGACCGCTCGATTCTCGCAATATCTTCCTATGCCAACATCAGCGCTGTTCTCTTCGAGGACTTTCGCGACCTCACTCGTGGTGCGTGGGATTTTGGGAGCATCAACCGACCAATCAATCCAAACTTTCTTGGCAGAGTTGAGAGAGATACCAAGAACATCCTTGGGTTCTGCACGATTGAGCAAGTAAGAGCGAATCTCCTTCGAGGAGGGATTTCCCTCTAATCCAATGGCATTTCGGAATCGATAGAACCAGAGATTTCGCTCTGAATCAGTAAGGCGCATGAGAGCCTTAGGAGCAAGGCCTTGGCTAATCGTGAGATAGGAATTCTCTGGATTGAGCGAACTTTGTAATGCGGCATTGGCGATGCTCGTTGCGATTCTCACTCGCATTAGGTCGTAGAGAAGCTCGAGTTCCTCGCTAGTAAGAGGATAGATCGAGTGATAACCACGGAGTAGATCGCAGATTTCAATCGCAGGGTTTTCAGATTGCATAGCTAGATATGCCGATGCAACTGCGACACCAACGATTCGCGGAGCGTGAATGAGATCGCCAAAATCGATCAGTCCAAGAGAACTCTTTCCAGAGACGATATTCCATTCATTCGCATCGTTATGGATGAGTTGTCTGGGCAAGGTAGTCAAAACGCTGAGCGAGTGAGAGGCTTCTTTGGAAATCAACTTCTCAACCAGATGGCGCACCTCTACTTCTTGGATTTTGTCGCTCCATCCAAGAAGAGCCGGAGCTTGCAGCATGTTCCAGATAAAGGAGCGCGAGGAGAGTGAGACTTCCGCTTCACTCATCGAGAGATTTGCTAATGATTTATCGATGAGTGCGATCATGCGACCAAGGTTGTGATGATCTTTGCTGGAGTGAGACTCGATCTCACCCCACATCGGACCATCAATCCAAGTCAAAAGCCGAAGCAACAACCCATTTGTCGAAACGAGTGTCTCGCCACTGATACTTGAAATAGAGCGCGGAACAATCCCATTATCCGAGTTTTTCCCGGCATGAAGATGCTCGAGTGCTCGGTTCTCCAGTGTGAGAAGTGCTCGCTTCTCTTCTGAATCTTGATAGACCTTGAAAATGAAGCTCGCCTGCCCCTCAACTTTGAAGTTAAGGTCACGTTCACCGTTGAGTGCGCTGACTATTCCCTCGCGGCTCCAGTGTTCTTTAAGAAGGGCTGATGCTGCGTCAATACTTAATGGTGTACTCACAGTCCCTACCCCTGCTTCTTCTTGAGAAGGAGTTCAATGAGAGCGGCATCTTGAATACCAAGTCCCACGCTAAAGAAATAACTTCTTCCTGAAATGGTAGGAGAAAGGTCTTGAAAGAGTGAACCGATCCCCTCAGGAGCGCTCCATCTCTTCTCGGGCAACGAGTCAGCCTCTTTCACAGAACCGCATTGTTCGATCGCGATTGAAGGGTCATCGACATAGAGATGATCAGCCGTTGAAAGTAATGTGGGAGAAACCTCAGAACGATTCGGTGCAAATGATCCGATAGAAACTACCAGTGACCTTTCAGCGAGTGGCTTGAAAAGTACCGGGGTCATGGAGTTAGTACAGAGGAAAGCAAGATCAAAGTCTTCTAGTGATGAGATGTCAGGAGTTATTGCGGTAAAAGCAGATTGACCGCTGTTCGCTTTCTTTTCTTGGCGATGAATGCCAATGAGTTCCTTTGGCTGGAATATCTCAGCTGCTGCCTTTGCATGGGCCAAACCTTGATGACCTAGACCGACAACTGCGATTCTCTCGGCTCTCGGTACTAGAGCTTTTGCCACAGCCATACTGGTGGCTACGGTTCGAAGCCGTGTCACTGTCTCACCATCAAAGAAGTAACGTGGTGAACCAGTCGTGGCATCAAGAACGGCGACAGTTGTTTGAACGGCGGGTAATCCTCGCGATGAGTTGGATGGGACAACGGTGCCAAACTTGACGATTGTGGGGCCGTCACTTCTTGCCCTGGCAATATAGGAGAACTGTGCATTCTCGCCTTGAGTGAGAACTGCACGAGGCCCGAGCACTGTCTCTGAGCGTGCATGCCGTGCAAAAACTTCTCTCTGCGTCTCCATCACTTCTTCGAGAGTGCAGAGCGCCTCTATCTCTGATCCCGATAAGAAGGTGGCCACATCCAAAATCCTATGGCAGGGGTAGTGAGTTAGTCATTGCTCTTTGTCCTAAATCACTGCTGGCAATAACATGGATATGTGATGAGCGGTGACCAATCTCAACTCGAGATCATTGACTCTGCGCTGGCCTTGAGCGAGGCCGATATCCAGGCTTTAGTGAAGCTTCTTCGTGATTCGATTGATGGCGGAAACTCGATCGGATTCCTTCAATCCAGTAGCGATGGAGATTTACTCGAGTTTTGGCAGAGTGAGATCTCCAAGCTCAATGGAGATAGTTTCATCGTCGTAGCGCGAGTCGAGGGTCTCATAGCCGGTTGCATCATCATCACCAGGGAGATGCGAGCCAATGGACGTCACCGCGGAGAATTTCGAAAGTTGATGGTGCATTCGACACATCAAAAAAGAGGGATTGGTTCTGCACTCGAGAGAAAAGGGTGTGATGAGGCTAAGCGCAGGGGAGTGAGCCTTCTCTACTTAGATTCTGCGACAGGATTTCTCGTCGAATCTGTCTATCAAGCCTGGGGATGGACTCGAGTGGGATCATACTTTTATAAGCAACTATGAAATTTCTTCAATCTGGATTGAAGATCCGGAAAAACCCTTTTTCGGTAGGCTCGCCCCATGACGAGTGGCTTTATGTTCGTTTGGGCGATATTTGTCGCAGGATTCATGGTCATCAACTACCGGAACAAAATTCGCCAAGATAAGAAACTGGCCGCCCTCGACTGGACGCCTTACAAGATGAAGTTAAGCCAATCGTGGTGGAGTGGTTTTCTTTGGGCAGCAGTAGCGTTAACAATCTTCTTCTTTCTGGGAGAAGCCGGGCTGACTCGCTAGTTTGCTTCGCTCTCTCTCCAGCGCGGTGATGTCGTTCTCGGCGGTGAGAGTGGTTCGCGCAAGATCAAAAGATTTGGTCCCTTTATCTTTTGCGCTTCCATAAGATCATTCGTCAGAGAATCTAGCGTCGTCTCTTTGAAACGAATTCCAAAACTCTCGGAAAGTAATCGCCAATCTGGATTTACGAGATCTACCCCTCGCTCGGCAGCATTCATTACCTTCTGGTCATAGCGCAACATTCCGTAGCCACCATCGTCGTGAAGCAAGATGGTTACTGGGAGAGATTCTTGAACTAGGGTCGCAAGTTCAGCGAGTGCAAAGGCAATTCCGCCATCTCCCGCAACGACAAGCGTTTGCGTCCCATCTATTGCCGCGCCAATGCTTGTAGGTAGAGCGAACCCAAGAGTCCCCCATCCAACTGGATAAGCGATTCTCCGCGCTCGTTTGCCTTGAAGATATCCGCCTGACCAATATCCGGCGATGCACATATCCAAGACGATTCGACCTTCGAGGGGCCAACTTCGATCGATTGCATCGACAAGCCTCATCCCAGATTTTCCTTCAGGCGTTGAAGATATTCGCGCACGTGCGCTCTGATTAATTGATGCGACCTCGGCCCACTCGTTCCATCCACTTACTTCTTTTGTTTTGAGCAGATTGAGAAGCGTCTCAAAGAGTCTGGGCTCTAGATCTGTTTTTAGTGAGATATCTACAGGGGAATTTCTCTCTATAAGTTCTGGAGCAGCATCAATCACTGCGATTTTCTCTGGGAGTTTGAGTGTCCAGTTCTTCGTATTCATCCCATCGAACTGACTTCCCATGATGATTAACAGATCGGCGCTGGCGAGGAGTTCACTCACTTCCTTTTCATGAACCGGCACCTGAAGTGAATAGCGACTCGGAGAACCAATTCCACGCCCCGCAAATGTGGTGATGATCGGCGCTTTAAGAAGTTCAGAGAGTTCTGTAATCTCACGATCAACCTCTGTTGCGCCACCCCCAACCCAGAAAATGATTCGCTTCGAATCTTTGAACGCCTCAGCTAGAGATTCGACATTGATTGGCTTCGTCGAAGGTGGCTTCGGAACATCTAGATCTCCGTCAAAGGATGCCGAGAGAATATCTGCGGGGATTCCTAAGTAGCCTGCACCAGAAGGAGCTTTCGTGATTTCAACGATCATCTCCTTGAGAAACTCAATCGCTTCCATCGAGTTCGACGCACTCTTCGCAAGTGGTGCGCCTGATTCACCTACTTTCGCAAGTGGCGTAAAGAGAGATGCTTGATCAGTCATCTCATGGAGATATCCGCGGTAGATCCCTGGAGTTCGAGAGGCAATCGGGGCTTCGGATGAGATGACTAAGAGTGGTGATCTGGAAATTGATGCTTCACCGAATGCACCGAGGGTGTTGGCTGCGCCAGGGCCTGTGGTGGTCAGTGCAACGCCGAGTCCACCAGTTGCACGCGCGATTCCATCAGCGGCATAAACAGCGCTCTGTTCATGTCGAACGCTGATGATTCGAGGGGCTCCGGGTAAATCTGACTTCCAGAAGGCGAGATTATGGACTCCAGGAATTCCGAATGCGTAGCGGACTCCGTGAGATGCAAGAATGCGAAGGATTGCATCGGCAACAGTGTGCGTCACAGATGAACAATAACTCATGGAATTTCATCCCTCTTTGGTGTTAGATAACGAGATGACATTTACTTCATACAGTCCTTCCAATCTCACCGATAAAGTCGGAGAGGCCAGAGCCGCAACGAGTGCAGAGATTGTTGAGGCCTTGCGAAGAGCCAAGAGGGCGCAAGAGAATTGGGCGAAGGTCCCCGCCCCGGCGCGTGGGCGCGTTATCGCAAATGTTGGACGCCTTGTGGAGAAGAACAAAGAAGCCCTTTCGAAGTTAGTCACTCGCGAGATGGGTAAGGTTTATCGAGAAGCGCTTGGTGAAGTGCAAGAAGTTATTGACACCTGTGACTTCTTTCTCGGCGAAGGACGAAGGCTCTACGGACAGACAGTTCCAAGTGAGATGCCAAAGAAGAACCTCTTCACCTTTAGAAATCCTGTTGGAAGTGTCTTCGTCATCACCGCAGGAAACTTTCCCGCTGCTGTTCCTTCGTGGTACATCGTTCCTGCACTCTTAGCGGGAAATTCTGTCGTCTGGAAACCATCTGAATTCACACCAGTTGTGGCCGAGGCGCTTACTTCACTCTTTCATGCTGGTGGAATACCTCAAGATCTCCTTATTACTGTTGTTGCAGAGGGTGCAGAAACATTCGAAGCTCTTGAAGAGGGTCTCAAGCAAGGACTGATTAATAAAGTTGGTTTCACTGGATCGACTGAAGTGGGACGGCGTATCGGTGCAAAGACAGGGGAATATGTCCAGAGCGCCTGCTTGGAACTTGGTGGCAAGAATCCGATGGTGGTTATGCCTGATGCGAATCTTGATCTCGCTCTCGATGGAGCGCTCTTCGCAGGCTTTGGTACTGCAGGTCAACGCTGCACATCCCTTGGAACTCTCTGGCTTCACGAATCCATTCATGATCAGTTCTTGGCTAGATATTCGAAACTAGTCGAGGAAGCAAAGGTTGGCGATCCATTCCAAGATGTTCTCTATGGACCGATGATCGATTTGTTGGGGATCCTTCGCAGGGAATCTATGCCCATCCAACAATCGTCTCAGGCATAAAGAGCGATGATGAGCTCTATTACACCGAGACATTTGGTCCACTCGTCACTGTTGGATCGTTCAAGGATTTAGATCAAGCGATCGAACTTTCTAATGGACATGGTTACGGACTCTCATCCGCGATCTACACGACAAATCCGGAGAGTGTCTGGCGCTTTCGAGAAGGAATCTCTGCGGGCATGGTCTCTATCAATAACTCCACATCAGGAGCTGAGGCACACCTTCCCTTTGGTGGAAACGGCAAGAGTGGAAATGGATCGAGACAGAGCGGTATCTGGGTGCTCGATCAATTCACGAGATGGCAATCGATGAACTGGGATTGGTCGAATAAGTTGCAGAAAGCGCAGATGGATGTGATCGAGATCGAGCACAATCCTGATTTCACGCTCTGATATGCAGTTGCCAGAAAGAGTCGATGTCGTAGTCGTCGGCGGGGGAGTGATGGGCACATCAACGGCCTTTCATCTCGCTGAAGCTGGGATATCGGTTGCGCTCTTCGAAGCAAATGAACTTGCAAGCGGTTCAACGTCGAAGGCAGCAGGTGGTGTTCGAGCAAACTTCTCAGATGAGTTGAATATCGCATTAGGAGCGCGTTCACTTGATCTCTTCTCTCGTTTCTTAGAGCGCCCTGGCTATGAAATCGATCTGCATCGTCCGGGCTATCTCTTCGCCCTCACCAAGAGCGAAGATGTCACGCGATTTGAAGAATCGACCGAGTTGCAAAGGAGCCTAGGAGTCGAATCTCGCATGCTCAGTGCACAGGAGGCTTCCAAGATCTCGCCACTTTTGAGTGAAGATGGCGTCCTTGCATGTTCCTTTACGCCCAATGACGGTCATTGCACACCTGAGTCGGTAGTTCTCGGTTACGCCCAAGCGGCTCGCAAACTTGGCGCAACAGTGAAGACAGGTGTTCGAGTTACGGGAATCGACCATAGTGGCGGTGAGATCAATGCAGTCTCAACGAGTGCGGGCAGAGTTGAAACACAAGCTGTTATCAATTGTGCGGGAGCATGGTCACCTGAAATTGCAATGATGGTGGGACTTGACCTGCCTGTAACGCCATACCGACGAGAACTTGCGATCACAGAGCCGCTTGGTGAGAGTTTTGCTGACTTACCGAAAGAATTCCCAATGACGATTGACTATTCAACGTCGCTCTATTGGCACCGAGAAGGCCGAGGAATATTGATGGGATTTTCTGATTCAACGAATCCGCCTGGTTTTGAACTCAAACGAGACCCGCAATTCGCAGAAAAACTTGGATTGCTTGCAGAGAAGCGGGCACCGAGACTTCTTGATTTAGGGATACAGAGTGGGTGGAGCGGACTCTATGAAGTAACACCTGATCACAATGCGATTTTGGGTGAGTACACATCTATAAGTAGGTTTTTTTATGCAACAGGATTTAGCGGCCATGGCTTCTTACAAGGCCCTGCAATCGGAGAGATCTTGCGTGACCTATATCTCGAAAGAGAGCCGTTTATCAATATTGCTGCCCTCACTGCCGAGCGGTTCACTCGACCAGATTCATTAAGACCAGAATTAAATATCGTCTAAGATGACCAGATGAGCAAAGAGAAATCCGCTCGAAATCTCACCGATCTTTTGGCACTTGATGTGCGCCTGGATGAAGAACAACGCGCGCTAAAGAAGATGCTTCGAGAATTTTCGGATCGAGAACTTAGACCGAAGATTGGTGACTGGTTCGAAAGTGGAGAGATTCCTGCCAGAGAAATCGCCCGTGAAGTCGGATCACTTGGAATCCTCGGGATGCATTTAGATGGCTATGGATGTGCAGGATCTGATGCTCTGTCCTACGGCCTTGCATGTCTGGAGTTAGAGGCAGTTGATTCCGGCCTGAGATCGCTTGTCTCAGTACAGGGATCACTTTCGATGTTTGCGATCCATGAATATGGAAGTGATGCTCAAAAAGAGCGATGGTTACCAGGGATGGCAAAGGGTGAGTTGATCGGATGTTTTGGACTTACTGAAGCTGATTTTGGCTCGAACCCATCTGGGATGAGAACTTTCGCCAAGCGTGATGGCAGTGATTGGGTGATCAATGGCTCAAAAATGTGGATCACTAACGGCAATATCGCTGATGTAGCAATCGTCTGGGCTAATACCGATGAAGGTATTCGTGGGTTCGCAGTACCAACCGAGACAAAAGGTTTTAAGGCCAATCTCATCAAACATAAGCTCTCACTTCGTGCCTCAATAACATCAGAGCTGGTTTTTGAAAATATGCGTATTCCAGATGAGTGTCGACTACCGAAAGCGACAAGCCTTCGCGCTCCATTGATGTGCCTTGCTGAGGCTCGTTTTGGCATCATCTTCGGAGTCGTCGGTGCTGCCCGAGATTGCCTTGAGAGTTCACTTGGCTATGGAAAGACTCGGATCCAATTCGATCGCCCAATATCTGCCTATCAATTGACCCAGGCAAAGTACGCGGAGATGGCCTCGAAAGTTACTGCATCACTTCTTCTTGCCTATCATCTTGCTGATTTGAAAGATGCCGGAAAGATAGAGCCGGAGCAGATAAGCATGGGTAAATATCACAATGTCCAGAGTGCGCTAGAGGTCGCTCGCTCGGCTCGATCAATTCTCGGCGGAGCAGGAATCACTACTGAGTATCCGATATTTCGCCATATGAGCAATTTGGAGACGGTTTTAACCTATGAGGGCACTCACGAGATACATGCACTCGTTGTGGGATTTGCTCTGACTGGTGAGAACGCGATCAAGTAAAGCGCTAGATATCGGTTAGAAGTAACCCTT
>RGOY01000110.1 GCA_010028225.1 Actinomycetota bacterium | reverse complement strand
CTTGGCGCTTGAATCGTGCTGCCAATGTGTAGAGCGCTCGCCTCCATTTCCAAAGCGAGGACGTTATATTCGCGAAGCTTTGCTAGCGCGTCAGTGGTGTCATAGAACTGATCCATCGAAGAGACGCCTCCGACATGGACGCGGAACTTTTTCGCAACTTCGTAGGCCGATTTGAGCAAGTGGAAATCACAATGCGGTGCAAAATCAAGGCCATTCGTCGCTCTGCGATTGACGGCAGAGTCGGTCGAAGCAGAGAGCGCAAGGATTAAGTCTCCGACCTTGGTCTCATCTTGGATCGCGCCACAGGTACCGATACGAATTGCGCGCTGCACGTTGTACTCGGTGAATAACTCGTGGACATAAATCGAGATCGAGGGAATTCCCATTCCGCTACCTTGGACCGATACGCGCTCGCCCTTATAGGTGCCGGTGTAGCCAAACATATTGCGAACTGAGTTGTACTGGACTGGCGCGGTGAGGAAGTTCTCAGCTACCCATTTAGCGCGAAGTGGGTCTCCAGGAAGGAGGATTCGCTCGGCGACTTCTCCGGGTTTAGCAGCGATATGAAGGCTCATCCAATCAACTCTCTGTCGTAGTTAGCTCTGTGAAGTGTCGGACAACTTCTCTTGATGGGATCTATTGCGCAGTCAGCACAGAGCAGAAGTTGTTCATGGCATGAAGGATCGATGCAATTATGGAAGTCCTTTGTTTCGGCGGCGCAGATGTCACATCGTCCGATAAGTGCCGCACCAGGAGCAAAGTCAATGCTCATGCGCGCATCGAAGGTGTAGAGCGAACCTTCCCAAAGGCCTTCATTACCGTATTTCTCGCCATAGCGAACGATTCCACCTTCGATCTGGTAGACCTCATCGAATCCTCTCTCCTTCATGATGGCCGAGAGCACTTCGCACCGTATTCCACCTGTGCAATAGGTGACGATGGCCTTAGATTTTAAATGATCATACTTTCCGCTCTCGATCTCAGAAATGAAATCACGAGTCGTTGCGGTTTCTGGAACAACTGCGTTCTTGAAGCGCCCAATCTTTGCTTCGAAGGCATTTCTCCCATCGAAGAAGACCACATCGTCAGCCCGATTTTCAACGAGCTTATGGACCTCTTCTGGCTTGAGGTGTTTTCCGCCGCCAACAACTCCTGATTCGGCAACTGTTATCTCAGCAGGTCTGCCAAATGTGACGAGCTCTGATCGCACTTTCACGCTGAGCCTCGGAAAATCTTCTCCCGTGCCATCAGACCACTTGAAATCAATCTTCTTAAAACCCGCAAATTCTTTCGTCTTCTTCACATAGCGTTTGAGTTCTTGAATCGAGCCACCGAGTGTGCCGTTGATTCCATGGGGTGAGAGCAATATGCGCCCCTTGAGATTAAGTGATTCACAGAGATCGCGCTGCCAGAGTCGGATTGCCTCGGGGTCGGTGAGTGGGGTGAACCCATAGAAGAGGATGATTTTGTTGAGAAGAGGTCGAGCCGGGGACATGAAGCGCAGTCTAACTTGCTGCATTTACTATGAGGAAGTGAAGGTCCCCTCGAAGGCTCGTCTTGAGGGTTTGGCCATTCTCTCTGGCGTGATGATCGCCCTCCAAGCGAGGGCAAACAATTGCGATCTGTAGTTCTCGAATCAAATCGGGGATGAGAGCAATCTTTCGCGCCGTCAAGACGGGAGCGCTACCCAAGTGGCGACTTTTTGCCGGGATGCTCGGGGGTTCATTTGTCGCGATACAGACGAACATTGTTCCGTTGATTGGTGTGGCGGTTTACTCCGTTGCATCAATTGCGGGGCAAGCAGTGGTCTCACTCCTGGTTGACCGAATTGGAATCACTGGAGGTGGGCCGAAGACGATAACAATGAGACGCGTCGGCGCAGCCGGGGTCACCGTGATTGCAGTCTTTGTCTCTGTTATTGATCGTTTTGATGATCGAGATTTTTCAATCTATGCGGTGCTCTTAGCGCTATTGGCGGGAGCATTTGTGGGAGTTCAGCGAGCGCTCAATGGGCAGATTAATGAATTCGCCAAGGAAAGTTTTGCTACATCACTTCTCAACTTCATCATGGGCACGCTCTTTCTACTCTTTTTCTTGGGTGGGGCGCTGCTACTTTCGAGTGGAGATAGCGGCTTTTCACTCTCGCCTCTACCGCTAGGACCTTGGTGGATTTATACCGGTGGTGTCATCGGAGTTATCTACATCGCATTCACGGCCCTGATCGTGCAACATCTCGGAGTATTGATTTTCACCGTCTTAAGTGTGGGTGGACAACTCCTCGGCTCTCTCATCCTCGACCTCTTTCACCCTGAGACATCTGGCGGAGTCGGGGTGGCACTGGTGACCGGGATTGCCCTCACCTACCTTGGAGTGATTGTCAGCGGCGAGCGGAGGAGCTCAAAGGCTTAGGCATTTTCTCCAGTCCGGGTGCATAAATTGGGCTCCGCTTTGCGGTGAGTTGAGTGTGACAACAGAGGTAACGACGCCGGCAGAAGCAAAGGCAGAGTTAGAGCTCGCGGCTGGGACAACAGTGCGATCGAGTGCGGTTGAGCGAGCTGGCGCGACCGAGCGAGTGGCAGCCGTTGAGCGGTCTTCAGAAGTAACACCTTCCTGGGTAGGGACGTCAGGGTCAACCCTTGGCCTGAAGTGGCTCAAGGGTTACCTCGATGCAGTTGCTGCCGGCGTATCCATCGAGCAATTCTTGAGAAAGCTACATAACGATCTTGAACTGTCGCTGGGACTTCGATGTAGTGAGCTCTTTGTATTTGATAGCGAGGGCTTTTTGGTTCACGCCGGAGGACATGGACTTTCGATTGAGCAGATGCGAAGAGTACGGCTGGGCAAAGACGCATTGCACCCTGTCTCAGATGCGGCCCGCACCGAAGAAGTTCTTGTTATGGCGTCAGCACATGAATTCCACCAACGCTATCCGGCCATCGATGAGTCATTTACTTCTTCATCGCCAGAAGCCGGTCCTGCTGTATATATTCCTTTGATCAGTTCGGGTGTTGTCGATGGCGTCTTCGCAATGACCTTTGCAAATTCGCGCATCATTCAATGGGGTAATGAAACAACTTTGCTTGAACTCTTGGAGACTGTTGCAAGGACTGCACAGTTGGTTCTTCTTAAGTCTTCGGGCCAGAGTGGATTTTCCGCTCCTGAACAAGAAGTATCTGGACTTACTGCCATGGGTTTGAGCGATCGTCAGATAGTGATTGCAAAGATGATTGCTGATGGGATGACCAACCGTAATATCGCTAAAGAGCTTGGATTTAGCGAAGCCACCATTCGATACGAGACGATAAAACTCTATGAGCGACTTCGGGTAAGAAATCGCTCTCACGCAGCAGCGCGGATTCATCAACTTGGGATTGGTTAGACAATCACTTCTAATCCAAATTCATGTAGGAGACCTGCTCCTGAAACTCCTTTGAACTTTCGCGTAATGTCTTGAAATCACCACTGGCAATCAGATGGCCCTTATCGAGCAGGAAGATCTGATCCGCTTCCTTAATGGAAGCGAGTCTATGTGCGATGACGATGATGGTGAGAGTGTTGCGCAGCCCAAGAATTGCACGAGTCACCTCGAACTCAGTTCGGCCATCGAGGGCGCTCGTACCTTCATCGATAATCAGAAGACTTGGATTTGTATAGAGGGCTCTCGCTAGTGCAAGGCGTTGCTTCTCTCCACCAGAGAGTCTTGAACCAAAGTTACTGAGGTCAGTGTGAAGTCCATCTGGCATCGCTCGCACTAAATCGATGAGCTGGGCCTTTGCGATAACTTCATCGATACGCTGTAGGTCAACTTCATTCTCAGGGATTCCAAGGGCAATATTTGTGATGAAATCTCCGCCGAGTATGTAGGGGCTCTGCGGCACATATCCGATTAACCAGTGCTTCCGGCATAGATTCCAATCAAAATGTCAGCAAGCGTCGTTTTACCTGATCCCGAGGAACCAGCAAGGGCAACAAAGCTTCCTGGTTCGATCCTTAGGGAGATATTAGAAACTACCTCCTCATTGCCATCTGGATAGCGAAAGCTTAAGTTCGAAACTTCGACACCGAGAGGTTTGTATTCGCTTCGGCTTTCGCTCTCTGAGATTTCGATTGGTTCAAAGTCAGCGTTCTCTAGGGCGGTCAGGGTCTTCAATGTGATTTCTGCACTGCCAGCGGAATTGCGGTAGTTGAGAAATGAACTTTGAATTCGAAGAAGTGAGGGTGTGAGTCTGCTTGCTGCTGCGAGAAAGACTAGAAGCGTGCTGAGCCCAGATGCAGCATCACTTTGCCAGGCTTGAAGGCCAATCAAACCGGCACCGCCGATCACGAGCCCAACTTCAGCAACCGCTTTTGGTACCTGTTGGAGCCAGTTACCTTTGCTCACTGCTTGCGTGGTCACGCGGCGCGTAGAGACAAAATCGTCAAGGAATTTCTGCTGACGCTGGAAAGCGTAGATCTCTTTATAGGCAAGGAGCATGGAGGAAATTTGATTTCTTCCATGAATCGAGAATTTTGCCGATTCGTTGCCAAGTCGAGTGGCATAAGAACGGACTAGTCGATAACTGCCAACTCCTAAGAGTGAAAAGAAGATCAGTGTC
>RGOY01000109.1 GCA_010028225.1 Actinomycetota bacterium | reverse complement strand
ATCTCGCTAGGGCATAGCAACGCAGATGTTGAGAGCGCAAGGAAAGGCTTCTCTTCCGGTGCAGACTCGATCACACATATCTTCAATCGATGTTCGACCGAGTTAGCAAGAGTCGCACTCGAGGAGAGTGATTGTCTGATACAAGTAATTGTTGATGGTCAGCATGTCTCCGACGAAAAGATTTCCGAGGTGATCAATAGCGCTCCAGAGCGAGTGGCAGCAGTCACGGATTCGATTGCTTCATCACGCGATAAGCAATTACCTCGAGGAGCGACTATCAATCAAGGCGCAGCATTCCTGCCTGATGGAACGAAAGCGGGAAGTATCGCCACGATGCGGGATTGCTTTGAGCGGCTATTTGCCATCACAAGAGATCTAGAGATCGCGAAGAGTGCGACCATCGACCATCAGGCCCAATTCCTCGGTAGAGAGGAGCTATCGGCCCTCGAATTTGGGCGTAACGCTCAGGCTTTTACCACCGCCTCCTAGCGCAGGACTCGAATTTCCCTTCCGACACGCCCTCGCCTAGAATCCTGCGTCTGCCCCGAGCCGGGGCGGCGATTGTCGGAAGACTCCCGAAATCACCAGAAGTTCGAGTAGAAGATTGTGTGGGTAACGCTTGGCCAAAAAAGACGGCGCCATCGAAATCGAAGGCACTGTGGCAGAAGCTCTACCTAACGCGATGTTCCGCGTGGAGTTAACCAATGGGCATGTTGTGCTGGCACACATCTCAGGCAAGATGCGAAAGAACTACATCCGCATCCTTCCTGCTGATCGTGTGATTGTAGAACTGAGTCCATATGACCTCACTCGAGGTCGAATCACATATCGCTACAAGTAGTAAAACAAGTAATAAAGAAGTACACGAGAGCGTTAAAGAGGAGAAGGATCGTGAAGGTCAAACCAAGCGTGAAGAAGATTTGCGACAAGTGCAAAGTCATTCGTCGTAATGGTCGCGTCATGGTGATCTGCGACAACCTTCGCCACAAGCAACGTCAAGGTTAAACAACTTCATATCGAACGAGTGATGCGACAGGCGAAGAGCCTGACCTCCTGACCGAAAGCGGGAGCCGAGAGACTTTCTCGGAATGCATCGCACAGGACTTTCGGATGAGTAAAGAAGAAGGCACACATGGCCCGTCTAGTTGGCGTCGACCTGCCGCGCGAAAAGCGCCTTGAGGTCGCGCTCACCTATATCTTCGGGATCGGTCAGACTCGCGCGAATGAAACTCTCGCAGCTACCGGAATATCTCCCGATATCAGAGTCAAGGATCTTCAAGAGCCTGACTTAATCAAGCTTCGTGAATATATCGAAGCGAACTACAAGATCGAAGGTGATCTCCGGCGCGAGATCGCATCCGACATTCGCCGCAAGGTTGATATTCAGTCGTATCAAGGAATTCGCCACCGCAAGGGACTGCCTGTTCGCGGTCAGCGCACACATACAAACGCTCGTACTCGCAAGGGTCCACGCGTAGCAATCGCAGGTAAGAAGAAGGAGACCAAGTAATGGCAACCGCTAAGCCCGCGGCAAAGACCGCTGCAGCAAAGCCTGCTGCAAAGAAGGTTAAGGCGCGCAAAAAGGAGAAGAAGAACGTCTCCTTTGGTCATGCTCATATCAAGAGCACCTTCAATAACACCATCGTTTCGATCACCGATCCATCTGGTGCAGTCCTTGCTTGGGCTTCATCTGGTGGCGTCGGATTCAAGGGTTCACGTAAGTCGACTCCATTCGCTGCAGGTCTTGCTGCAGAAGCAGCAGCACGTAAGGCGCAGGAGCACGGCGTTCGTAAGGTCGATGTCTTCGTCAAGGGCCCTGGCTCTGGTCGTGAGACTGCGATCCGTTCACTTCAAGCAGCCGGACTCGAAGTTGGTTCCATCTCTGATGTGACACCAGCAGCGCATAACGGTTGCCGTCCACCGAAACCACGAAGAGTCTAAGGAGAGGAGAGAGACATGGCTCGTTATACCGGAGCAGATTGCAAGCGTTGCCGTCGTGAGAAAGTGAAGCTCTTCCTTAAGGGCTCTAAGTGCGATGGACCAAAGTGTCCCATCGAGTCGAGGCCTTACCCACCGGGTCAACATGGTCGCGCTCGTGCAAAGGAATCTGAGTACTTACTCCAGATGCGTGAGAAGCAAAAGTGTGCGCGTATCTACGGTGTACTCGAGAAGCAGTTCCGCAACTATTACGGCGAGGCATCACGTCTTGCTGGTAAGACTGGTGAGAACTTGCTGATCCTGCTTGAGACTCGTCTCGACAATGTCGTCTATCGCGCAGGCTTTGCCAAGAGTCGCGATATGGCGCGCCAACTCGTGCGTCACGGCCACTTCTTGGTCAATGGCAAGAAGGTTGATATTCCATCCTTCCGAGTTAGCCCATTCGATGTGATTGACCTTCACAAAGATTCACATGACCTCACACCATTTATCGTGGCAAGTGCAGAGTTCGGTGAGAAGTCAGTTCCATCGTGGATTGAGGTTGTGCCATCACAGATGCGCATTCTCGTTCACTCACTTCCAAATCGATCCATTATCGATACTCAGGTGCAAGAGCAGCTGATCGTCGAGTTGTACTCCAAGTAAGAGTATTCCGGCCCCTGTACCGAAGGTATTGAGGTCGGCCTAGAAGTAAAACAGCAGTAAAAACTAAAGAACGGCAGACAACAGAGGGACATCAAATAGCGGATGTCCAAGAAACCAGGAGGAAACAAGTGCTGATTGCACAACGTCCAGTCCTTACCGAGGAAGTAGTAAGCGAGTACCGCTCACGGTTCATCATCGAACCGCTCGAGCCAGGATTCGGTTACACCCTTGGAAATTCACTCCGCCGAACCTTGCTCTCATCGATACCGGGCGCAGCTGTCACAAGCGTTCGAGTCGATGGGGCCCTTCATGAGTTCACCACGCTGGAAGGCGTGAAGGAAGATCTCACCGAGATCGTCCTCAATGTCAAGAACCTCGTCTTCTCCTCTTCAAGTGATGAGCCAGCAACGGCTTACATCCGAAAGAGTGGCGAAGGTGCTGTCACCGGAAAAGATGTTGCAGTTCCGGCTGGTGTAGAAGTACACAATCCAGAACTTCACATCGCGACTTTGAATGGAAAGGCAAATCTCGAAATCGAGCTCACTATCGAGCGTGGTCGTGGTTACGTCTCTGCCGTCCAGAACAAAGCAATCGGTGCAGAGATCGGGCGAATACCAGTTGATTCAATTTATTCGCCGGTGCTTCGCGTGACCTACAAGGTTGAAGCGACTCGTGTCGAACAGCGCACCGACTTCGACAAGTTGATTCTTGATGTCGAGACTAAGAAGTCGATGTTGCCACGTGATGCGATGGCATCTGCGGGTGCAACTCTGGTTGAACTCTTCGGCCTTGCACGCGAACTTAATGTTAACGCTGAAGGTATTGACCTCGGTCCATCACTTCAGGATCAAGCGCTCGCCGCAGATATGGCGCTTCCGATTGAAGATCTCGATCTCACTGTTCGTTCCTACAACTGCCTCAAGCGCGAAGGGATCCACACTGTTGGTGAGTTGATTGCGCGTTCTGAGGCTGATTTGATGGATATCCGTAACTTCGGATCGAAGTCGATCGATGAGGTGAAGGCCAAGCTCTACTCAATGGGCCTTCAACTGAAGGACAGTCCAGCAGGATTCGATCCAACTCAACACGCTAACTACGGCGTTGAGGCGACCGAGGAATAAAGAAGAGAAGCGAATAAGGAGAAAGCATCATGCCAAAGCCAACGAAGGGTCCTCGCCTCGGAGCAGGACCATCACACCAAAGGCTCTTGCTGCGCACTCTCGCTGAGCAACTCTTCGAGAATGGCAAGATCACCACAACCGAGGCGAAGGCAAAGCGTCTTCGTCCTCTTGCAGAGAAGATCATCACCTCTGCAAAGAAGGGTGACCTTGCATCTCGCCGACTCGTGATGGCACAGATCGCAAACAAGACCGTAGTCCATAATCTTTTCACCGAGATCGGGCCACGTTTCGCCACTCGTAACGGTGGCTATACCCGCATCACCAAGATCGGTCCTCGCAAGGGCGATAGCGCTCCGATGGCTGTTATCGAAGTTCTCGCGGAGTAACACCTCACTCAACTCGAGTTTCCAATGAAAGAACCCACTCTCGAACCTGAGGGTGGGTTCTTTCGTTTACGAATCGACTTTGCCTACGACGGCACGAATTTTTCCGGATGGGCAAAACAGCGAGATCAAAAAACTATCCAAGGCGAGATGGAATCTGCGCTAGAGCCGATCACAAGAAATCCCATCTCCTTGCAGGTCGCGGGAAGAACTGATGCCGGCGTTCACGCTTTGGCACAAGTCGCTCACTTCGATTTACCAGAACGAGATCATCAAGGGCACGAGTGGGATCTAACTGACATTACCTATCGGCTCAATCGCATACTCCCCGAAGACATTCGCGTTCACTCGATTACGAAGGCCCCTCAATACTTTCACGCTCGCTTCTCGGCGCTCTCTCGGTCTTATATCTACAAGATTCTGGATGACGGCCAAATCTTGCCTCCACTTTTACGTTATGACACTGCGACTTGGTATCGACCGCTTGATCTTGATGCCATGAATGACGCCGTAAACCCTCTTCTTGGCGAGCATGACTTTGCTGCATTCTGTAAAGCACGAG
>RGOY01000108.1 GCA_010028225.1 Actinomycetota bacterium | reverse complement strand
TATTTCTTCGCTGTCTCACCGTGCGGCCAGAAATCTGAGAGCAGAGTGAAGTCGTATTTCTCTTGATCGGCGAATACCTTCAAGGCAAAGGGTGTATCGCAGGAGATGGCAAGGAGTTCGACATTCTCATTCTTGAACGCAGAGAGGTCATCGCGAAGGGCGCAGAGTTCGCCAGTACATGTTCCAGTAAATGCAGCCGGATAGAAGACCACGACCACATTCTTCTTGCCTCGAAAGTCAGAGAGTTTGATCTTCTCGTTATTCTGACTTGGAAGTTCGAAGTCTGGTACTACATCGCCAATCTGCATGGATCTTCCTTCTCTCGTAGTTTGATATGTATGGGGACTTTTTCTTCTTGCTTGTGCCTGCTTATTTACTTCTTCTTTGCCGGCTTTCCTGCATGACGTGGAGCTATTCGAGTCGCTATCCAATCTTTTGCAATCGGAATTGTAGAAGTAACGCTCAGTCCTGCTGTTGGTGCTGCATCCTGAATATCGCTAGCTTCGACATGGCCATCACGACCCACTTTAGGAGTTAGTAGCCATATCGGTCCATTCTCTGTGAGATAGGTCTGAGAATCGACGAGTTGATCTACTAAATCTCCATCACCATCTCGCCACCAGAGAATGACAGCGTCAACGACTTCATCAGTATCGTTTTCAAGAAGTTGTTGACCTGAAAGGGTTTTGATCTCATCTCTGAGTCCTTGGTCACAGTCACTGGCAAAGCCAACTTCCAAGATCATCCAGTCCCGTTGGATCCCTAGACGAATGGCTGCTGACCCGGCGCTGGCGGGCGTATTCACGAGGAGAAGTCCACCCCCTTTCACCCGAGAAGGCAAGACGAGTGAAGGCTCACATTGGCTCGTTTGAGCCTCACCCTTGCTGGATTTCGGCATTTCGGGCATGAATTGGAAAGATGGGGGCGTGAGCGCATCGGAGATCAACGAGGTCCCAGATCACGCAATCGACCAACTCGTCGATACCGACCCGGCAGAGACTGCGGAATGGCAAGCCTCTTTCGATGCACTGGTTCAACATGCAGGTGCACATAGAGCGCGCTACATCGCCCTTGCACTCCTTAAGCGAGCGCACGAACGCGGCGTCAAAGTCCCAGCACTTCGCGTCACTGATTACATCAACACTATTCCTCCAGAGCGTGAACCAAAGTTTCCTGGCAACGAGATGGTCGAGCGAAGGATTCGTGCTTTCATCCGTTGGAACGCGGCACTTCTCGTACACCGGGCACAACGTCCTGGTGTTGGCGTGGGTGGACATATCTCAACGTTCGCATCATCTGCGGCAATGTATGAAGTTGGTTTCAATCATTTCTTTAGAGGTAAGGACCATCCTGGCGGTGGCGATCAGATCTATTTCCAAGGTCACGCAAGTCCGGGTATGTATGCACGTGCATTCCTAGAAGGTCGTCTGAGCGAAGATCAGCTCGACGGATTCAGACAAGAGCTTTCTCACCCTGCAGGTGGACTCTCTTCTTATCCGCATCCACGTTTGATGCCAGAGTTCTGGGAATTCCCAACGGTGTCGATGGGACTTGGTCCGATCAATGCAATCTACCAAGCGCGCTTTAATCGTTATCTACATAACCGAGGCATCAAAGATACGAGTGACCAGAGAGTCTGGGCATTCCTTGGCGATGGTGAGATGGATGAACCAGAGTCAGTAAGTGCGCTCTCACTCGCTGCTCGAGAAGGACTCGACAATTTAGTCTTCGTCGTTAACTGTAACTTGCAACGCCTTGATGGACCTGTCCGTGGAAATGGCAAGATCATTCAAGAGCTCGAAGCGCTCTTTGGCGGCGCAGGTTGGAACGTCCTTAAAGTCGTTTGGGGACGTGAGTGGGATCCACTTTTTGCGATGGATCGCGAAGGCGCACTCGTCGATTTAATGAACCGAACTCCTGATGGCGATTTCCAAACTTATAAGGCAGAAGATGGCGCTTACGTGCGCGCGAACTTCTTCGGAAGAGATCCAAGGACGGCCGCAATGGTCGCGAATTGGAGCGATGATCAAGTCTGGAATCTCAAGCGCGGTGGCCATGACTATCAAAAACTCTATGCTGCTTATGCCTCGGCAGTGGCACACACTGGGCGTCCCACAGTGATTCTCGCTAAGACCATCAAGGGATGGACTCTTGGCTCACATTTCGAATCTCGAAACTCCACCCATCAGATGAAGAAGATGACGCTGGATGACATCAAGGAATTCAGAGACAGACTCTTCATTCCGATCTCTGATGAGAAGCTCGATCCTTATCTTCCACCGTATTTCCATCCGGGCAAAGACTCTGAGGAATACCAATACATGATGGAGCGACGCCAGGTGCTTGGCGGTTCGGTGCCAAAACGACGAAACCACTCGCGCCCGCTTCCAACTCCTGCAGACTCGCACTTTGAAGTGGTCCGTCGAGGTAGTGGAAATCAAGCAGTTGCGACGACGATGGCATTTGTTCGATTACTCAAAGATCTCACTAAAGATGAGGCGATTGGGTCTCGTTTCGTACCGATCATTCCTGATGAAGCGCGGACTTTCGGTATGGATTCTCTCTTCCCAACGATGAAGATTTACTCACCGCATGGTCAGAAGTACACCGCTGTCGATCGAGAGTTGATGCTCTCCTATAAAGAATCGCCACAAGGTGTCATCTTGCACGAAGGAATTAATGAAGCAGGATCTACTGCTTCATTCACCGCTGTTGGTACTTCATATTCGACACATGATGAACCAATGATCCCGATCTACATTTTCTACTCCATGTTTGGCTTCCAGAGAACAGGTGATGCATTCTGGGCTGCAGCGGATCAGATGACTCGCGGCTTCATTCTCGGAGCTACTGCTGGGCGAACCACGCTCAACGGAGAAGGTCTGCAACATGAAGATGGCCACTCACATCTTCTTGCTTCAACAAATCCTGCGATCGTCTCTTACGACCCAGCATGGGCCTTCGAACTCGGGCACATTGTTAAAGATGGCCTTCGAAGAATGTATGGCGAGAATTCCGAAAACATCATGTATTACCTCACCGTTTACAACGAGCCCTACTTGCAACCCGAAGAACCAGCCAATCTCGATGTCGATGGCTTATTGAAGGGCATCTATCTCTACTCCCCACGGGCAAAACGTGGGAAGAAGGCGAACATTCTTGCTTCAGGTGTCGCGCTCAACGCCGCTCTTAAAGCGCAGCAGATGTTGAAAGATGAATGGAAAGTTGCCGCTAACGTATTTTCAGTCACCTCATGGAATGAACTTCGCCGAGATGGCCTTCATGTCGATCGACATAACTTCTTGCATCCACACGATAAGAAGCGAGCATTTCTCACGACAACTCTAGAGAAACATGATGGCCCCGTGGTTGCAGTGAGTGATTACATGCGCGCGGTACAAGATCAGATCGCGCAATGGTCAGGAAAGCCATTCCTCTCACTTGGAACCGATGGCTTTGGTCTTTCAGATACCAGAGGTGCGCTACGGCGACATTTCAAGGTTGATGCTGAATCAATTGTCGTTGCTACTTTGGCACAGTTGGCCCGAACTGGCGAGGTAAAGTCGAAGAAGGTCTCAGAAGCGCTTCACAAATACCGTCTTGATGATGTCAGCGCTGCTGACCCGGGGAACACAGAAGGCACCGGATGATTGGTCGCCTTCCCATCCTCGATATCGCACCCACAGTCTTTTTTGGGGGCGAGTTTGTAGGAGTGAAGGCGATACCGAATGAAGCATTCACCGTCTCTGCAACGATATTTCGTGAGGGACACGAGATGGTTACGGCTGATGTACTTCTCTTTAATCCTGCAGGAAAAGAATCTGCTCGTTTTCCCATGCGCGGAGTCTGGGGTGCACCCGATCGATTCGAGATCGAAGTTCGCGCACAGTCAACAGGTCTCTGGCATTTTGCAATTGAGGCAAAGAGCGGTGATCTCCGCTCTCTCTCTGAGCGTTATCCCATCCGGGTTGAACGTGAACGTGCACTTGTCGGATCCTGGTATGAATTTTTTCCACGAAGTGAAGGTGCTACTCGAAATAAAGATGGAACCATCACCTCTGGGACATTCAAGACCGCAGCAAAGCGACTTAGTGCGGTGGCAGAGATGGGATTTGATGTCCTCTACATCCCTCCCATTCATCCCATTGGACATTCGCATCGAAAGGGAAAGAACAACTCCTTAACCGCTACAGCGAAGGATCCTGGCGTACCGTGGGGAATAGGTAACGCTGATGGTGGCCATGATGCGATCAACCCAGAGTTAGGAACGCTCGAAGACTTCAAAGATTTTCTCAACACAGCAAAGAGTCTTGGGATTGAAGTTGCTCTAGATCTAGCGCTTCAGGCATCACCCGATCATCCTTGGGTGAAGACTCACGAGGAGTTTTTCACCAAACGCGCCGACGGGACAATTGCCTACGCAGAAAATCCTCCCAAGAAATATCAAGATATCTTTCCCATTAACTTTGATAATGACTACCCAACGCTCTTCGCCGAAGTTAAGCGAATTGTCAGATATTGGATTGCGCAAGGTGTTTCAATCTTTCGCGTCGACAATCCACACACTAAACCAGTCCACTTCTGGCAAGAGTTAATTGCTGATATCAACGAGGAATTCCCTGATGTCATCTTTCTCTCTGAGGCCTTCA
>RGOY01000107.1 GCA_010028225.1 Actinomycetota bacterium | reverse complement strand
TTGGCAGAAGTTCCATGGCCTGCCTGGAAGCGAAGGCACACTCAAAGTTGCACCTGCGAAAGAGAGTAAGCGCATCGCTTATGAGGCAGCAGTGAAGGCCGCCGCAAATGAGCCCGCCGATGGCGCAACAACTATGAAGAAGAAGGCCCAAGAGAAACTCGCAGCTAAGAGCGCACCGGTAGCTGAAGAAGCTCCAGCTGTTGTTGAAAGTTCTGCCACTGAGTCAGTTTCGAGTGAGGAAGTCTCTGCTTCTGTAGAGACAACACCAGAAGTTTCTGCCGAAGCTTCAGATCAAGTAGCCGAAGCACCAGCTGACGCACCAGCGTCGGAGTAGGTCTTTCATGATGATTGATGAAGCTTTAGAGCATCTGGTCAAGGGCATAGTCGATAAGCCTGAAGAGGTTGTAGTCAGCGAGCGAAGCGGTCGCCGCGGTAGCACTCTCGAGGTTCGCGTCAATCCCGAAGATTTAGGGAAAGTCATTGGCCGAAATGGTCGGACTGCACGTGCGCTTCGAGCTGTGGTGAGTGCGCTCGCCGGCCGTTCAGTTCGAGTAGACCTGATCGAGACGGACGAAATCCGATCCGACCGGGATCGATAGTTCTAAGGCCACCTTCGGTGGAGTTGGTCGTCGCACGAATCGGTCGCCCTCATGGCGTCAAAGGTGAAGTGACGGTCGAAGTGCGTACTGATTCCCCAGAGGCGCGATTTGCACCTGGTAATCGCCTGATCACCAATAGCGAGCGCTTTTCTGAACTTGTTGTTTCTTCTTCGAGAGTTCACTCCGGAACTTGGTTACTCACTTTCCAAGGGATCGATGATCGTAATCAAGCCGAAGAATTGCGCGGTCTGCTGCTCTCCTCTGATGTCGACATCGAGGCGGGGAGTGAGGATGGCTCCTTTCATGTCGCTGAATTAATTGGATCTCACGTCATCTATCTCGGACAGTCAATTGGTCAAGTTGATGAGGTGCTCTCTTTACCGGGTCAGGACTTGCTCAGCGTCACCACTTCGCGTGGTGAAAAGTTGATTCCCATGGTGAGCGAGTTTGTCGTCGGAGTTGATCGAAAGGCTCGAACCATCACCGTCAATCTCCCAGAAGGAATGCTTGACTGATGAAGATCTCTGCATTGACGATTTTTCCTGAATATTTCGCTCCTCTTGAACTCTCCCTTATTGGAAAGGCAAGAAGAGGTGGGCTAGTCGATTTTGAGATTCATGACCTTCGCGATTTTGCCTCTGGTGTGCATAAGAGTGTTGATGACACACCTTATGGTGGCGGTGCAGGCATGGTGATGCGTGCCGATATTTGGGGTGAGGCAATTGACCATCTCGCTTCGAAAGAGAGCGCGAACCTGATTGATCTTGTCATTCTCACACCATCGGGAAAGCGCTTTACGCAACGAGATGCAGAAGCTTTGAGTAAGTCTGAGAACATTCTCTTTGCCTGTGGCAGATATGAGGGAATCGACGCCCGGGTAGAAGAGCATTATCGAAAGGATCAACGTTTTCGTGTTCACGCCCTCTCACTAGGAGATTTCGTGCTCAATGGCGGAGAAGTTGCAGCCCTTGCCATGATTGAATCGATTACACGGTTAATTCCTGGTGTGATCGGAAATCCTGATTCACTTCTCGAGGAGAGTCATGTAAGTGAAGGTTTCTTGGAATATCCGGTCTATACAAAACCTCCGGTGTGGCGAGAGATTGAGGTTCCCGACGTCCTTCTCTCTGGCAATCATGCGGCGATTGCGAAGTGGCGAAGCGATAAATCCAGCGAAAGTCGTGACTAGGCAAGCCTCACCTGATGGGAATAAGCGCGACACGCCGAGAGTTGGAGTAGGCACATACTGGGGTTGTGGGAGTATCCGCCCCGTTAGCGAGCAGAGGTAGGTGAGAAGACGGTGGCAACCGACTACGACTCCCCGCGTAAGACTGATGAGGAGTTGCACGAAGAATCGATCGAAGAGCTTAAGGCCAGGCGCGCTGATGCCAAATCGGGTCAAGTAGATATCGATGAAGAAGAAGAGGCACAGAACATCGAGCTTCCCGGTGCAGATCTCTCAGGTGAAGAGTTAGCAGTTCGTGTTGTCCCACGGCAGGAAAATGAATTCACCTGCTCTCGATGCTTCTTGATCCACCACCATACTCAGTTAGCTCGTGGTCAGGGCGCAAATGCCATCTGCAAGGAGTGCGCTTAGTCGCTCGCTAGAAATTTCGCAAGTGTCTCGGGATTTTTGCTTGCTATGACCCAAGCGTTATGTGGATCTCTCTCATCGCGTAACTGAATTTTCAATCCAGTCTTATTCCAGAAGCGATGTGCGTGATATGCACCCGGATCAAAGTTCACCCCGCGCTCACACTTCCACTCATTGGGCGTAAGGACTTTGAGTTCACCAAGATGCTGGAGCGTAACTTTAGCGTCATTGACGCGAAGCCAGTCGTGGCCAACTTCTATCGTGTGAATCGCGCGAATCCACCAGAGGAGAGCAAAAAGAGTTGCCGTTGCAGCAAGAGATGATGCGATAACTAACCCAAGCGCTGCCCAGATCGCAAAGGTCATCGATGAAATGAGTGCGGCGAGGCTGAGTGTTGCGCCCAGTGAGGGAAATATTCGCTCGCTGTATCGAAGTTCTTTGCTCACGGGTTCACGATATCGCTCGTGTAACCTACAACTATGTCGCCATCGACTCTTCCTCCTGCCGGTGCGGTCATTCCCACGAGGCACCCCAAAGCTCCAAAACCCGGTGAGAAAATCCCATCTCACTTCGGACATTGCTTCGGATGTGGTGACTTACATCAATCTGGACTTCATTTCGTTAGCTATGCCGGAGAAGGAATGAATCTGACCGGACAGTTTGTCGTCACAGATCAACATCAAGGGGCACCGGGACTGGCACACGGTGGTTTACTCGCACTGGCCTTTGATGAGGCGCTCGGAAAATTGATGTGGTTACTTCGTGCGCCAGCAGTGACTGCCCGCCTCGAAACAGACTTCATGAAACCAGTACCGATAGGAAGCACACTCTTTATTACTGCCGAAATTGTGGGCCAGGAGGGAAGAAAGGTCTACAGCAAAGCCGAGGGGCGATTGGATTCCCCAGATGGACCACTGGCACTTCGCGGCAGTTCTCTCTATGTCATTGTCACCATGGATCATTTCATCAACAACGCGCCAGATGGATATTTCGAGCATCTACAGAAGCATCGCGAACTGGTGACTTTCATTGATCCAGAGTTTGGAATTAACCCATGAGAATCGAGATTCAACTCCTCGATCCTGATATCGAAATTCCAAGTTACGCCAAACCTGGTGATGCTGGTCTGGACCTGCGCTCTCGCGTAGACATGAAGTTGGAGCCTGGGATGAGAGCACTTGTCCCAACTGGTCTTGCGATTGCGATTCCTGAAGGTTATGTCGGGCTGGTTCATCCTCGATCGGGTCTTGCGATTAAAAATGGCATCTCCATGGTCAATACCCCAGGAACAATTGACTCTGGCTATCGCGGTGAGATTGCAGTAATTCTTATCAATCATGACCGTGAGGAGACTTTTGAGATTAAACGGGGCGATCGAATCGCCCAACTTGTTATTCAACAGGTAGAGATTGCGGAGCTCGTTGCGGTCAAGGAACTACCAATGAGCCAACGTGGCGCAGGTGGCTTTGGGTCGAGCGGAGTGAGATGAACCACGAGGATCGCGACAAGATAGTCCAAGCACTTGGCGGAAAGAAAGGACTATTTGATTCCGGAATTCCATCAATTGTTTTTCTCGTAGTCTTCAATATTGGAGACGATGTGAGAGAAGCGGCGATGGTTGCTCTCGCTCTCTCCGCCGTACTAGGTGTCTTTCGATTGCTACGCCGTGAGAAATTGCAGAGCGCGGTTACCGGAGTTATCGGAGTCTTGATCTGTTATCTCTTGGTGCGATCCACCGGCAAGGCTGAGGACTTCTACCTACCTGGTCTCTTCATCAATGCGGGCTACGGTGCCGTTTATCTGATCACCAATCTTGCTGGTTGGCCGATTATCGGTTTAGTCCTTGGTCCTTTGCTTGGAGAGGACATGCATTGGCGAAAAGTCCCAGAGCGAAAACGCGCATATCAGAGAGCAGGGTGGCTCTGGGTGGGTCTCTTCCTCCTTCGGATTGCCGTGCAACTTCCGCTTTATCTCGCCGGATACATCAATGCTCTTGGGATTGCACGGCTAGTGATGGGTTATCCGCTTTTCATTGCGGTCGCCTGGGGGACATGGGTAATCATCAAGCAAGTTCCTGTGGCAAAGAAACCTGAGATTACGGATGGTTCTAGTTTTACTTAAGTTCTTTTAACGATGAAAGTCTCTCTAGGAGACAAAACAGGATTTTAGTTCAACCTCAGAACTTTCATTTGCTATGAAGATTAACTCATCACCTGCAGCAAAAGTGTCGTGATCGGAAGGTTTGATTACTCCTTTATCCCGAACGATCGCAACGAGCGCTACATCTCGCGGCAGGGTAATCTCTTCGACAGTTTTGCCGTTACAGGGAGAATTATCGGGAAGCGTTAACTCGACGAGATTCGTTTTACCACCATGAAGCGAGAAGAGACGCACTACATCTCCTACGCTGACGGCCTCTTCAACGAGGGCAGTGATGATGCGAGGAGTCGATACTGC
>RGOY01000106.1 GCA_010028225.1 Actinomycetota bacterium | reverse complement strand
GAAAGAAGTGAGACGCGAATCTGACCCGTCTGCCCTTCAAGCCACTTCACCGCCAGATCAAGGCCAGAATCCATCGTCGAGTCCATCGCCGAGTCCATCGCCGAATCCTTCGACACCTCCAACCAGGAAGACTTAATCGCAAGTTTCTTCGCTGCCGCGACCAATCGCGCCTGATGGCGTTTCTTGGCAAAGATCGCACCGTTCTCAACAAGAAATGTTTCGAAAATCCCATCGCCAAGCCAGAATCCTGAGGCCTTTCGATCTCGCGGGAGAGAGATCGAAAAATTCGTGACAACCTCTCCGTTTTGCCAAAGGAATGAGCTTTTCATGCTAAACCCGATGCAATCTTCATAAGTCTCTCTGCCTTCAATTCTGTCTCACTCCACTCGCCTTCTGCATCACTTCCCCATGTGATGCCTGCGCCCGTACCAAAATAAGTTCTCTCCCGATCTCGGCTAAAGTCCTTGAAGAAAGTTCGAATGGCAACTGAGAAGCGTGCTCGTCCACCGTAAATCCATCCCAAAGTCCCACAGTAAATCCCTCGATACGGTTCAAAGCGGGAGATGACTTCCCTGGCCGAACTCTTTGGCGCACCTGTAATCGAACCGGCCGGCGAGAGTCGGTTCAAGATATCTGCAAAAGTTATCGATTGTTTCAATTGCCCGCGCACATCGGAGACTAAATGAAAGAGTCCACAATCATCACATTCTCCGCAGAATCTTTCTCTTGGAATTTCCCATCACGTGAAGTCCCTTTGATCGGACTCGCCGTGATCTCTCTTGCGCCACCATTGGAATCCACCCGAAAGAACGTCTCAGGGGAAGCGCTCGCCACTTCCCAGCGATCACTTTTGAAATACGCTGCAGCAGGCGCAGGATGGCTTCTTTGAATTCTGTGAAAGAGATTTCTGAGATCTATTCGACCTTCATTTTCAAGGAGGCGACAAGCATTCACCTGATAAACCCAACCATTTCTGATTTCGCTACGGATCTCCTCGACATATTCTCGATATTGATCCTGGTTTAACTTACTTTTCCAGATCCCATCCTTGTTATGAGATTGATCTTGCCCTCCTTCAAGTCGATCGCTCTTTTCAACATTCGCGAAACGAACCACTTCCCACTCGCCTTCATAACTGCCAACGACTGCCCAAAAGTCTTGATCGTTAAGGTGTCGTGATAAAGGCTGTAAAGAGTTGAACGACTCGACGGCGTCACTTGCCTCAAATCCGTCCATCCAAAAGAGGGCATCTGCCACATCACAACGCTAGCGAGAATGCTCTGCCCTCATGGGCTTTTGAGGCTTTCAAACGGTTGCGATAGCCTTCGCCCCACTCCGGCTCGCCGTTGGTGACTTCGGCTCGTTGGAGTTCTTGCGGACGTAGCGCAGCTGGTAGCGCGGAACCTTGCCAAGGTTCAGGTCGCGGGTTCGATCCCCGTCGTCCGCTCCATCTAGCTCGAAGTGGGCGCAATGTAAGGGCGCGCCAATGATGGAAGATGTTGAAAGAGCAAAAGAGAAACAGGACTGTAAGAAGAGGCACTATAGATCGACTGACTTTGGTGGAGTGGCCGAGAGGCGAGGCTCGGGACTGCAAATCCCGCTACACGGGTTCAAATCCCGTCTCCACCTCCAGAAGATTCTGGATTTGTGGATAGTGATGGGATGTGAACAGAGATGGTAGCCAGTCAAGAAAATGGTGATGGATCTACTCGTCCCTGGGGTCACTACGAAATTCTTCAAGAGTCTTCGAGTCACAAGGTAAAGGCGATTCATGTCTTGCCCGGAAAACGACTCTCATACCAAAGACATGAAAGACGATCTGAGCATTGGTTCATCGTCAAAGGTTCGGCAGAGGTCACGCTTGACGGCGTTATTCGACATCTTGAACCTGGTGACACTGTAGACATTCCGATTCGAGCGCTGCACCGAATAGCTAATTCAGGGAGCGAGGAGTTGCTCTTTGTCGAGGTGCAAACCGGTACATACTTCGGCGAAGACGATATCGAGCGTGTGGAGGATGATTTCGGAAGATAGATTTCTTAGCTTGTGATTTGCGGGTAACATTTCCGCCCTCGGACGATTAGCGCAGCGGTAGCGCACTTCCTTGACATGGAAGGGGTCACTGGTTCGATCCCAGTATCGTCCACGGTAATAGCCGAAGAAATAGCTACTTTACATATGCTTGTCAGGGAAAATGCAAAACAGATTTCCATCGGGATCTTCAAGGATCCTCCACTCGAATCCACTTCCTAGCTTCGTAGTCTTGATGTGGCGACCACCCGATTCGATCACTAGCTGCTCGGTTTCATCGAGGTCATCGACTGCAATATCGAGGTGTAACTCATGTGTTGCGCTGACACGTTTTGCTACTCGCTGAAATCCTAATTTCACTCCGCCCTCTCGCTGAGGAAAGAGCCAGATGTGCTCGGTCCGTGCATCATGAGGGTGAGCCGAAACGGCCAGAATCTTCGACCAGAACTCGACCAACTTCTCTGGCTCTTCGCTATTTAACATCACAGTTGCTATCTGAGCCTTCATGATTTCCAAACACCTCCTAGAAAGATTTATCGAAACCTCACATCAGCATACAAGCCCGCCAATTGGGCTGGTAAGAAGTAGCATTGAGCCAGGTCACGGCTTCAGGTTCAGGGGAAGAGGCGAGACGAAGTGCACTTCGGAATTTTGGCTCCTTTGATGAAAATCAAGTCATCTACCCCACTGGTGAAATTTCGTTTATGGATTCCATTGATGAAAATCAAGTCATGGTTTCCGCTTGTATCCCCGCTTCCGATCGCCACTCTCCCAAAGAGACTATTGATGAAGTGGGTTCACATCGTTCGATTGCTCCTTCGAATCGAGGGTGCCCAAGTCATCGGTGAGTCGCCCAATGGCAACTCGCGACTGAGATTGAGAAAAGATTGCGCTCTTGGCGCAAAAGGCACAATTTTGGAGATACCCAAAGACCATGTGATTTTTGAGAGCGTAAGACAGTTTGGGAGTTGGGAACTGGATGAGTCGAAGTTTCTTGCTGCCGGTCTTACCAATATTGCTAAGACTCAGAGAAATACAGGTGAGTCGACGGTCTTATTGGACATAGGAGCGAATTCAGGTCTAGTTGCGTTGCAGGCGATCAACTTAGCAAAAACGTCTAATTCACTTTTCCTCTTTGAGCCTGTCCCACAATATGCCCAAGCGATCCAGAAAAATCTCAGTGGTCTGCCTCGGGTGGAGATTTGTAACTTCGCCCTCAGCGATAGAAATGATGATGCTCTGATGTATACCGAAGCTGCAAATCATGGAAACACGTCCCTCTACGAAAACACGGTTCCAGCTATCAATCGGGTGAAGCAAACAATTCGTCTCGTTGACGCCGCCGAGTATTTTCGAACAAATCTTGCTTCCTTCGATCGCTACGTATTGAAATGTGACACTCAAGGTATGGATGCACTCATATTGTCGAGGGTGCCTGAATCGGTCTGGCAGAAGGTCGAGGCGGCGATTATTGAAGTCACCGCGCTTCCTCAAATCGATGTTGATCACGTGAATGCGCTTTTGAACAAACTTTCGGGATTTCAATATGTGAGTTGGCATGCAAAGAAGAGAGAAAAGATGGAAATCAGCGAGATTCGTGAATTTTGGTTGAGCAAGTCCGAACGACACAAGAATTTATACCTCTGGCGGTCTGCGTAGCGTAAAGACTTCAGAAGTAAGAGTTCGGTTCGCTTTTGTTTCCTAGTTAGGCTACATCCGTGGTGACGGCGCTAGGAATTGGATTCATCTCTGGAATTTCTCTCATCCTTGCCATTGGTGCACAGAACGCATTCGTCATCCGGCAAGGACTTCTTAAGCAACATGTTCCACCGATCGTCATCATTTGTGCGACCTCTGATGCCCTTCTGATTTTCGCTGGAACTGGTGGACTTGGGACCTTGATTCAAAACCAACCCACGCTGCTCGAGGTTATTAGGTGGTTTGGCGTTGCCTACCTATCTTGGTTTGCCTTAAGAAGCTTTCGCTCGGCATTTCGAAGTCAGGCACTGGATACAAAGGGTGAGACGACTCAAAGCCTTGGCAAAGCAACAGCCACATGCCTTGGATTCACGTTTCTCAATCCTCACGTCTATCTCGACACGGTGATCCTCTTGGGCAGTATTGCTAACCAGTTTGGTCAAGATCGTTGGATATTTGCAGGCGGCGCATCTGTAGCAAGTTTTACTTGGTTTGCTCTCATTGGATTCGGGGCCAGAGCCGCTTCCCGATTCATGTCGAAGCCGATTTTTTGGAGGATTCTGGACTGTGTTATCGGGCTAATCATGATCGCAATAGCAATCATGCTTGCCTTCTACCAGTTTTAGGCCTTTAAATCCCCTTCAATGTCTCAATAGCCCAGGTTGCATCTTCGTTGCTGGGGAAGACTGGGTAATGAATTTTAATGATGACGCCAGAGTCAATAATCAGCGTCAGGCGTTTCAGGTAGGTAACTCCGTGTAATTCGAAGGTCGGCAGACCGAGGGCTCCCTGCACCTCTCCTTGCTCATCACTCAACAGGTGATACGGAAGATGGACGCGTTCACGAAATTCTGATTGGTACTTCGTACTCTGGTTACTCAATCCAAAAACTGCATCTGCGTACCTGCGAAGCTCTTGATATGAGTCG
>RGOY01000105.1 GCA_010028225.1 Actinomycetota bacterium | reverse complement strand
TTGGTCCCGAAATTCCCGCTCACAGGGGATAAGCCTATCGGGCGGAGGCAGGTCGAGAAATTCAACGGGAAATGCTCGAGCACCTTCGGGATACTTGTGAACGGGCTCACCAGATGAGAGCCCGATATGCATAATCGAGAAAGTTGAGCAAATGACCAATCCCCTCGCCATTGTCACTGGGGGTTCGCGCGGACTCGGATTTGAAACAGCGCGCGGGCTAGCGAAAGCTGGATTTGATCTTCTTCTGATTGCACGAGACGCCGCACGTCTTGAGGATTCAACCAAGAAGCTCGCAGTGGAGTTTGAGTCACTCGGCACTCGAGTGTTCTCAGAAGTCGTTGATTTTGAGGCAACCTCAATAGATGAGTTTTCAAAAATACATCTTCGACTTCGAGAGATAGTTGCGGAAAAGAAACCTGAGTATGGCTCACCCAAAGTCTTGATGATTGCCCAAGGCGTGATGAGTGCAAAGATGTCAAAAACGCTCAAGACTGATGTTAATGAGTGGCGACGTGTGATGGCGATCAATCTTGACTCTGTATTCACAGTAGTTAACGCGCTCGCCCCAGAGATGGCTGATGCGCGTGATGGAAGAGTCATCATCTTCTCGGCATGCCTAGGAAGAATGTCAGGTCCAGGAAATGCTGGTGGACTCGCTCCTTATCGAATTTCGAAAGCTGGCGTTAATGCTTTAGTACGAAATCTTGCTCACGAAACGGGAAATGGATCCCGTGGATTCTTAGTTGATGCAATATGTCCGAATCACTCTCGCACTGATATGGGTGGCCCGGATGCACCGCGCAGTGCTGCAGAAGGTGCAGAGACAGCGATCTGGCTTGCGACGCGTACCTTCACTGTCGGAGTTGATCAGACTGGCGTGCTTTGGGAGGACCGCGAAGTAGTTCCGTGGTAGTTGAATCGTCTCTTCTTCATCGCGCCAACTTAAAAAGATAGTGTGAGGTTAGCGACCTTTCTGAGAGCGATGCTCTGCCTTCAAGACGCAAGGTTCACCCTTACTTGCTCGAACTCAAGAGCAACATAAAAAGATGGGTGACAGATGAAAATGAAAATATTTGGCAAGCTTGGCTGGCGATCGCTAGCCGGATTCGCCATCGGCGTATCTATGGTGACGATATTTGGACAAGGTGTCCTTGCTTCGTTAAATGCAACGGTTTTTAACACTAGCGCACAAAGTCTCACTGCAGGAACTTTGAAATTGGATCTTGCGAATAACGGAAATGGCTTCAACTCATCGATAAGCAATCTTGTGCCAGGAGATGTAGTGAATCGCTATGTGACTTTGACCAATACCGGAACTCTTGATGGAATTGGTTTGACACTCAAGACCGCTCAGACCGGTACCTCTTCGCTAATTAACGACGGAATCGCTCCAGCTACAACCAAAGCACTTCGGCTCACTGTGACCAGTTGCAGCGTTGCGTGGAATGCAGCAGCAGGCACCTGTGGTGGCACGTCCAATATTGAACTTGCTCAGACTGTCATTGGGTCTTTGACTTCACCAGTTGCGCTAGTCAATGGGGCACTTGCTTCAAGTTCGTCGAAATATCTGCAGATGAAGATTGATCTTCCTGATCAGAATGAGACGACTATCAATAACGTCCTTCCAGCCAACACGGTCCAAGGTGGTGCGGTCAATCTCACCTATACCTTTGACTTGGCCCAAAGAGTTGCTACAGGGACGAATAGCTAACCGATGAATCAGATAGCTAGCCTCGTAGAGATAAATCGAGAACCAATTACCTCTACGAGGTCTTCCCACTCTCAGCATCGATTGGTCGAAAGGGGAAGCCAAATGGCTTCCCCGAAAACCATTCAGATAATCTCGATGGTGCTCCTGGTTTCACTTGCATGGATTACGCCTTCGAGCGCCGCTATCAAGTCACGTACCGAACGAGCAACACAGCTCTCTGTGCCCTTCTGGTCAGTGGCAGCCGTGAAGAACTCGCAAGTTACTACCAACGCACCACTTGTCCTCAACTGGTCAGTCAGTGGTGGAACTGCCTATGACTTCTTTGAACTGCGGAATACGGGAAATGTGCTTTTGAATAGCTTCCGCGTTTCGGTAACTCAAGTTCGAGTGAAGGGTAGTGGCAATGCGAACCCTGTCTTCTTCGAATCATGTACCGGTGGCGTATGGAGTGCTACAACGTTGACATGTTCGGGCACCATTCAACTTATCGGAAGCTCTAATGATCTGATCATGAATTTTTCAAGTCTCTCCTTCGCGCCATCTAATCAAATCTCGATGAGAGCAAGGACATCTAATAGCAATAGAGATAACTATGAGACATCACTCTCAGTTCTTGTATCCCGAACTGATGTCCGACCTGGTCAAATTTCGCACTCATGAACACGCCTACAAGATCTCGTTTTCAAAGACTTCGAGATTTTTCGTTGCTCTTTGGAGCAGTCGGATTGATCATTGCAGCATTTTTCTCAGTGTCGATGCAGATCGGAATGGTGTCAATCGCCTCCGGAAGTATGGAGCCGGCTATGAGCACTGGCGACATTGTGATATTTGGAAAGATTTCGACAAAGTCAGTGAGTACTGGCGATGTTTTGATATTGCCACATCCGCAAGATCGGTCGATTCAGTTCGCACATCGCGTGGTTGGGGCCAGTTTCGATGGAGATGCCCTTCTTGTGGAATCTAAAGGAGATGCAAATCCACAGAAAGACGGCTGGGTGACGAGAGTCGCAGTTGAGCGAGTCCCGAAAGTTCTTGCTGTACTGCCGACAGCTTCGATCGTCGAGAGCCCTTATCTCCTCGCAGGATTCATAGCGTTTTTTCTCTTTGCCGCAGCTCTCTGGGTGTTCCTATCTCGTACTGACTAGAGTAGGAGGGTGACGCGACCAGACTCATCCCAGAATTCCAGTGGAGCAAAATTGCCTAACCCCATTCCTGCCGATTCAAAGCGTGGAGCAGAAGTCTTTGACCTAGACCGTGCACATGTATTTCACTCGTGGTCGGCACAGAAACAAATTTCTCCTCTTCCGGTAGCAGGGGGTGCCGGATCATATTTCTGGGATTTTGACGGTAAGAAATATCTCGACTTCTCCTGCCAACTTGTCTTCACAAATATCGGTTTTCAGCACCCTAAAGTCATCAAGGCGATCCAAGATCAAGCAGCGGTACTGACCACTGTTGCGCCACAAGTTGCCAATGAAGCTCGAGGTGAAGCAGCGAAACGAATAACGTCACTTGCTGCTAAGCACCACAATAAAGTCTTCTTCACTAATGGCGGCGCTGATGGAATTGAGAATGCGATTCGCATGGCGAGAATTCACACCGGACGCCACAAGATTCTGAGTTTCTATCGCTCCTATCACGGCAACACTTCGAGTGCGATCTCGGCGACGGGTGATCCACGAAGATGGCCAAACGAATTTGCATTCGGCCACGTCCACTTTTTTGGCCCTTATCTTTACCGCTCATCATTCTGGGCGACGAGTGAAGCAGAGGAATGCGAGCGAGCGCTTAAACACCTTGAAGAGGTAATCAATTTCGAAGGTCCGAAGACAATCGCCGCGATATTGATTGAATCAGTCGTGGGAACCGCTGGTGTTCTTATTCCGCCAAAGGGTTACCTTGAAGGCGTCAGAGCGCTCTGCGATAAGTACGGATTTCTTTGGATTGCAGATGAAGTGATGAGTGGTTTTGGCCGTACTGGAAAATGGTTTGGCTATCAACTCTCAACCGCCGAACCAGATCTCATTGTCTTTGCAAAAGGTGTGAACTCTGGTTATGTCCCACTCGGAGGCGTCATCATCTCCGATGCGGTTGCTGCGACTTTTGATGACCGAGTCTTTCCAGGAGGGCTTACATATTCGGGCCACCCGCTTGCATGTGCATCTGCCGTCGCCACAATTGATGTCATGCGAGAAGAGAATGTGGTCGAACATGCTCGAGAAATAGGCGAAAAAGTAATTGGTCCAGGACTTCGTGCATTGGCTGAGAAACATAAGGTAATCGGCGAGGTTCGCGGTGTTGGCGTCTTTTGGGCGCTTGATTTAGTGAAGGATCGAAAGACGAGAGAGCCACTCGCACCGTATGGTGGAACGAGTGAGGCGATGACCACATTTGTCACTGAATGTAAGAAAAATGGTCTGATGCCATTCTCGAATTTTAATCGAGTTCATGTGGTTCCACCATGTAATGTCTCAAAGGAAGAATTTGAAGAGGGTCTTGCCATTCTCGATAAGGCCTTCACGTCGATTGACCGCTATTACGAGGGAGCGTAATGAAACAGGTAACTCATTTCATCAACGGTGCATTTACCCCAGCATCAAATGGTCCTAAAGGTGAGATTTTTGATCCTGCTACTGGACAAGTGAGCGGAACAGTCGATTTCGCTTCAAAAGAGGTCGTCGATCAGGCTGTTGAAGCGGCCGCAAAGGCTTTTATCGAGTGGCGAAAGACCTCCCTTGCGAAACGCTCTCAAGTTCTCTTCGCTTTTCGTGAGTTACTCAATGCTAAGAAGGAAGAGTTGGCAGCGATTATTACCGCTGAACATGGAAAGGTCCTCTCTGACGCCCTCGGCGAAGTCACCCGTGGCCTTGAAGTAGTCGAGTTTGCCTGCGGTATCCCACACCTTCTCAAGGGTGCCTATAGCGAATCTGTTTCAACGGGAATTGATTCCTATTCGATTCGTCAACCACTCGGTGTCGCAGCGATTATCTCGCCATTCAACAAAAGCTTTCGCCGCCGCTTCAACAGCCTGATCGACGACCTCTTTTGAAGCGAAATCGACTGTTCCGCTCACTTGTCCAGT
>RGOY01000104.1 GCA_010028225.1 Actinomycetota bacterium | reverse complement strand
AGTTTGATAAGCACGGTATCGGCTTAGCAGCAGGTTGCACTTATAAGTACGGAAACTCTGGCCCTGGAGCTCCCGGATGGCTCTACGTCTCTCACGATCTGCAGAAAGAACTAAATGTTCCCATTAGAGGTTGGTTCGCAGCAAAGAATCAATTCGCAATGGAGCGAAACTTTGAGAGGGAAGATGGCATCCGTGGATTTCAAATCTCCACGCCTCCTGTCATTGGTCTTCGAGCCGTAAAAGTTGGATTCGAGATGATCAAAGAAGCTGGGATGAAAGCTATTAATGAGAAGTGCCTGAAAGGCACTGATCTGATGATCGAACTTTTTGATCTATGGCTAGAGCCACTTGGATTTTCACTCGCCACACCACGAGAACGTCATCGGCGTTGTGGGCATATCATCATTACTCACCCAGATGGAGCAAAGATCGCCCGTGCGCTTAGAGAGGTTAAAAATGTCTATCCTGACTACCGCGAGCCAAATGGAATTCGCTTTTCATTCTCACCGCTACCAACCTCATTCATCGAGTTGTATGAAGGGTTTGCACGGCTTCGAGATCTAGTTGTAAGCGGGGAATATAAGAATCTAGAAGTCAAGGAAGTCAAAGTCACTTAGACGATTTTCTCCTGAAGTTTCCTGCCGTACTCTTACCTCATGAGCACTTTCGACTCAAAGCCACTCCAACAACAGCCTTCTGGGGTTCGAAGCCACGATATCCCTACTCCTGAAGCTCTCCAGGAATTCATGAAAGGTGGGTGGGCGCCAACACCGCTTGATGGCATCGTCGGCCACGAAGTCATTCCGTTTGCAAAATTACGACGCGAACGACTCTCGAGCAAATTTCCTGGAATGCGACTCATTCTTCCTGCTGGCTCACTGAAGACGCGAAGCAACGACACTGATTATCGTTTTCGAGCACATTCTGCATTTTTATACTATTCCGGGATTACTGCAGCAGATGCCGTGCCCGACTCCGTCTTGATTCTTGAGCCAAAAGAAAAAGGTCATGAAGCCCTCTTAGTCATTCACCCTAGGTCACCCAGAAATAACGATGAGTTTTATCGAAATGCACGTTATGGCGAATTCTGGATCGGTAGAAGAATGACCCTCGAAGAGACTGAGACGAGGTATGGAATCAAAGTCGCCCTTCTAGATTCACTGGAAACTTTACTGTCAGAAAGTGTCGATTCGCTTCTAATTCGTGGTGAAGACCCACGAATAGATTCACTCATCAAAACAAATGATCGGGAAGAAGAATTCGCGAATGTAACTTCGGTCATGCGCATGACTAAAGATCAATATGAAATCAATGAGATGCAGAAAGCTATCGATGCCACAAGTCGTGGTTTTGCCGACATGGTGAAAGTCTTTCCAGTCGCCACATCGCACAAGCGCGGCGAGAGAATTATCGAGGCGGCGTTCTTTGGCAGGGCGAGAGTAGAAGGCAACGATCTCGGCTACGACAGCATCGTCGCATCAGGTTCGCATGCATGTATTTTGCACTGGATCAAGAACGATGGTGAGGTAAAGCCAGGCGATCTAGTTCTTATTGATGCTGGCGTTGAAGTGGAATCGTTCTATACGGCGGATATCACTCGAACCCTTCCGGTTAATGGAAGATATAGTGATGCGCAGCGCAAGATCTACAACTTGGTACTTGAAGCGCAACAGGCAGGTATAGCAGCGGTAAAACCAGGTAATAAGTTCTCAGATATCAACGCTGCTTGCATGGCAGTAATCGCAAAAGGTGCTTATGACCTTGGTGTGTTGCCGATTCCCCCTGAGGAATCTTTGAAGCCAGAGAATGGATTACACCGAAGGTGGATGTTCCACGGATCGGGACATCACCTTGGTATGGATGTTCATGACTGCGCAAAGGCTCGCAAGGACCAATACGCCGATGCAATTCTTGAGCCGGGCATGATCCTGACCGTAGAACCCGGCTTCTATATCCAACCTGATGATGAACTTTTCGCCCCGGAGTATCGAGGTATCGGGGTGCGAATAGAAGACGACGTTCTCGTTACCGAAGACGGTTGTCGGGTCATGAGTTCTGCACTACCCAAGCATCCCGATGAGATTGAAGTTTGGATGGCTCAAATACTTCAGAGCTGATTGATGTGATCTGGTAGTACAAGGTTCCTAGAAAGCTCACATACCATTCATAAGCCGTTACGAGGGAAAATACCTAGATTCGGCGAGTGCGCTCACAAACGTTACCCATTTTCTCTGGCGGTACAGGGCGCAGTGGCACAACCATTATTGGAAAGTTGCTTTCCCAGCATCCTGAGATAAGAGGGGGTAAACCCTACGAAGTTCGATTTATCAACGATCGATTTGGTCTTCTTGATCTCTGTTATGGAGTCGAAAACTTCGAGAGACGTTGGAAGCAAACCTTTTCTCAGATTTATCTGAACTTACTGTCTCCGCGAAAGCGCACCATTTTCTTCAAGCAATTTGAGTCAAATTTTCGAGGCAAGTGGTGGCTTCGAGAAAATCGTATCGGTGAAGCTTCTGGACTACATCGAAGCATCTCGGAGCAAGAGCGAGAGGAGTTGCTACTGACCTTCAAGAAGCAATTTCCACGAGATCACATCCAGGCTTCCAGAAATTTCTTATTCGACTTTCTCTACTATCAAAGACATAACCGAGGAGAGCAGATCTGGATAGATACAACCCCGCTCAATATCTCCGTCGCCGACCGCATCTACCTACTCTTGCCCGAGGCAAAGTTCATTCACATGAAGCGAGATGGGCGAGACACCGTAGCTTCGGTCCTCAAAGAGAAGTGGGGACCAAAAACTCCTACGTCGGCTATGCGTTGGTGGATTCGACGCATGAACATTTCCATGGAGGCTCTGAGGTCAGTACCCAAAGATCAGGTACTTGAACTTGACCTCGAAAAACTTGTGGTCACCAATCGAGAGGAAAGCTACCGACAATTACTTGAGTTTGTCGGAGTAGATGATGTACCTCAGATGAGAAAGTATTTTGAGGTGGAGATGCCCGCGGAGCGAGTAAGAATCGGAAAATATCGAGATGAAATTCCTGCCTGGAAAGATTTAGACAAGCTCTATTTCAATGCCCTTGAAAAATTGAATTGGTCTTAAATTAGAAAGTTGCTTGATTCTTAGCGCCAACTTCAGAAGGGATTGGACAAGGAGCACCATCGCAACAATTCGTCTTCATGTGGCAATGAGGACAGAGCCAACGAGTAGCGACAGGGTCATAGGCACTGCCACAAAAGTCACAGGGCATCTGATTATTCGCACTCATCACGAGGAGACTACCCTGAGATAGAACGAGCAAGGAGTAAGCCACCAACGCCAAGAATGAAGTTCGCTGCGATATTGGTGAACAATTGAAAACCATTGCCAGCACGCCTTGCCTTATCGAGGTCCAAAGCAAAGGCTGACCATGTAGTTAATGCACCACAGAATCCAAACCCTGCAAACGCTAAGTCGGAGTTTGAACCGATTATCAGCCCTAGAAGGAATGATCCGAAAGTATTGACTATGAGTATGCCCCAAGGGAAAGCAAAGTTAAGTCGAAAGTATCGGTCTATTAGATATCTAGTGACTGCGCCTAGGCCCGAACCGATAAAAAAGTAGAGCAACCTCATGATGAAGTACTCTCCTCATTTGAATCATTTGAATGTTTAGTCGCCGAAAGCAACGCCATCGAGATGAACAAGTTGAACCCCGCGAAGAAGAAGGCTTCAAGAGCGGGTAATTCCGTGACGAAGAAAGAAAGTGAAGAGAATGTCGTCAGGCCCCCGGCAAAACCGGTAATCCAAAAAGCACTCCGGTTAGCCGCACGAACTGCGTTATGCGGCACCCTTTGATAGGCAAAGTGCCCTGCTACTGCAGTTCCAATCACATTGACTATCAAAACTACGAGCGCACCATTAGAGATGAACTCACTCGTGACCCAGCGCAGCGATGAACCTATTGCACCGCCTAGGAATACGAGGATTATTGAAGTCAGGAAGAAGCCCGCTTAAATATCTTGGTAGAGATCCAATTAACGGTAGAGATGATGAGAGCAGCAAAGATGGCTGACCAGAAATCTTCTACCGTGAGAAGGTCACTCCATCTGGCGGTAAGAGAAATCATGGCGGCATTCACGATGATAAGAAACAGGCCGAGAGTGAGTAAGACTGCGGGGAGAGTAAAAACCCTTACTAACGAACCGATGGTTACATTGATTGCGCCGAAGAGAAGTGCGATCCAGAAATAACTCCACGTACTGCCCTCTACTTTGATGCCAGGGACAAGTTGCGTTGCTACCCAGAAGGCGAGCGCCAGAGAGGCCCAACGCAACAGTATTCGCATCGGCTAGATGCCTTCCTTCTTTCGGATCTTCGAGCCAAGCCAACGTAGTGGATCATATTTCACATCAACAACACGTTCCTTCATCGGAATGATCGCATTGTCAGTGATCTTGATGTGTTCTGGACAGACCTCAGTACAGCACTTTGTGATGTTGCACATCCCTAGACCATGCTCTTCTTGTGCCATCTGCTTTCGGTTCTTGATTGTGTCGAGCGGATGCATATCGAGTTCAGCCATACGGATAAAGAAGCGCGGACCCGAGAATGATTCTTTATTCTCTTCATGGTCACGGATGACATGGCAGGTGTTTTGGCAGAGGAAACATTCAATGCATTTTCTAAACTCTTGACTTCGCTCGACATCAACTTGTGCCATTCGATACTCGCCCGGCTTCAAATCTGCCGGTGGCTCGAATGCTGGAACTTCCATTGCTTTCTTATAGTTGTAAGAGACATCTGTGACTAAA
>RGOY01000103.1 GCA_010028225.1 Actinomycetota bacterium | reverse complement strand
TAAAGGTTCTTGCATCGTCTATACATCGAGCCAAGAGGGAAGTGAAGAATTTGATCAAAAATGGCTCACTCAGTTTGGTGTTGAGGTAGTTCGCGATCGATCGAAAATTCTCCTGCCGACTCCGCGGGTTGCGCGAAGAATTAAGGAAATTTTGGCAACGAGAAATATCACGCGCCTCTGGTACGGCGCAGCTGCGCCACTTGGATTACTCAACCCAACTCTCAAGAAGTTCATGAGAAAAAATTCGAATTCCGAAGGATCATGTAGAGCAATTGCCCTTACCCATGGACATGAAGTCTGGTGGGCAAAAATTCCACCGTTCTCCCTCGCCTTGCGAGTAATCGCTCGGTCACTTGATCAGATTGGCTACCTCACCACTTACACCCGTACCGAGATTTCAAGGGGTATGAGCGCATCAGATCAGAGAAAACTTCGTCAGATTGCGCCCGGAATCGATGTCAATCATTTTCGCCCGAGTCGAGATCTTGATTTCGAGCGAGCATTCCGCCAGCGACATGGTGTCGAAAATAAGCGATTGATTATCTCTGTGGGAAGGCTCGTTCATCGCAAGGGACAAGATCGACTGATACAAGCACTTCCAAAAATCCTCGATGAAGTTCCGGATGCTCATCTACTTCTTGTAGGTGAAGGTCCACATCGAAAAGAACTTGATCGCATTGCTGCCACTGTAAATGTCGAAACAGCAATAACTTTCCTTGGTCGCCTCCATCTTGATGACTTACCCAAACATCTGAGCATTGCTGACATTTTTGCGATGCCTTCGAGGGATCGCCTTGCTGGTTTGGAGGTTGAAGGTCTCGGCATCGTCTACCTCGAAGCGAGTAGTTGCGCTCTCCCCGTGATTGCGGGGAAATCCGGCGGTGCAGTTGATGCATTGATTGATGGAGAGACCGGTTTGCTCGTCAATGGTGAGAGCATCGAGGAGATTTCTAGCGCGTGTATTCGGCTTCTTAAAGAGAGAGATTTTTCAGCCGCCTTAGGAAAGCGCGGAAGTGAATGGGTTAGGGACCAGTGGAGTTGGGATCGCTGGTCGGCAGAATTCCAAGACGCCTTGCTTGGTTGATCGCCTCAACGCGATTTCGCGCATTGAGCTTGCGGTAGATGGACTGTAGATGTGTCTTGAGGGTGCTCTCCGAGATGAATAGTGCTTCGGCCATCTCTACATACGTTCTTCCTGAGGGTAGGTGTTGCAAGATCTCAAGCTCCCGTGCGGTCAGCGTGGTCTTCTCTCGCCGATAGGTGAGTGCTTGGCTCCAATCTTTGCAATGAAACTGCAACGGAAGCCGCGCCGCAAGATCAATCGTGTCAAGAAGTTCTGAAAGCGGAGAACTCTTGTCAATGAAAGCAGAGGCTCCATTATCAAATGCCGCGAGGACATACTCGGGGTGATTGTTCATGGAAAAGACAACTATCCCCATTGTCTGCGAGATATCCCTGAGCCAGAGAACAAGTTCCAATCCAGAGTTATCTGGAAGATGAATGTCAATGACTACGACGTCAGGTGGCAAAAGTGCAATGCGAGCCTGGGCCTCTGCGAAGGTCGCTGCTTCGGTGATCATATATGTGCGATCACTTCCGTGGATGGCTCGTTTGACTCCCTCGCGAACTACCGCGTGGTCATCGACGATGAGGAGTTTAAGTGAGCCGTTATCCATTGTCGGAGCCGAGCCGTAACAAGAATCCACTATCAGTGGATTCAAGGCTTGCCCCGAGAATCTCTAACCGTTCTTTGATACCGGTTGTACCGAATTTCATCTGATCAGGTTTGGCTGTAGTTACAGAAGTTGAGTAACCCACGAAATTCGCTGCGATAGTGCCGTTTTCACAAGTGATCTTCGCGTGAGTGAGTCCTTGATGATTGACAGCATTATTGAAAAGTTCCAAGAGAAGGTGAGCGAGCTCTGGCTCTTCAGGAAGTGACTTAAATCTAAGGTCTGCCTCCAATTCCACATTTGTTCGAGGAGAGAGCCAATCAAAAAGCGTTTCAAGACGAGGGGATCGAAGCCGATGGATTTCATCTCGCAGCTCAGCAACAATCCGGCTCAACTCAAGTCGATGAGAACGGAGCGCTTTCCTTGACTTTGAGGTGAGCGATTCATCTCCAACGACCTCATCAAGTCCATAACCAAGTGCTGCTAGGGACTGCGCGACAGTGTCGTGGAGATCGCGCGCAAGGCGCTGTCTCTCCAGAAGAATCTCAGCGGATGGACCCGCGTGAGAATCAAGCAAAAAGTGCTGCGATCTCGGTTGCAAATTCCTTTGCGACGACGTGGCGCTTCACTGAGAGCTTCGCAGTCAAGTGTCCGCCAGCGATGGTGAAATCGACGGGGAGAATCGTGAACTTCCTGATTGACTCGGCGCGACTGACCGCCTTATTCGCCTCATCAACTGCAGTTTGGATAACGGAAACCAAATCAGGATCGTTCACTAATTCTGCGAGCGACGCTCCATCCTTTTTGTTCGCTGAAATCCAGATCTTGAGTGCCTCTTGATCAATGGTGACGAGCGCTGCGATATAGGGCTGATTGTCGCCAACCACCATGCATTGACTGACGAGCGGGTGAGCGCGAAGGCGATCTTCCAAGACTGCAGGTGCAACATTCTTTCCACCTGAAGTGACGATCAATTCCTTCTTTCGGCCAACGATGTAGAGGTATCCCTCTTCATCAAGTTTTCCAAGGTCTCCCGAGCGGAAATATCCATCTTCAGTAAAGACTTCACGATTGGCCTCATCGTTCTGCCAATACCCACGCATGACGATTCCGCCCTTGATCAAGACCTCACCATCTTCTGCGATCTTGATTGTGGTGCCCGGAATGGGGCGACCAACAGATCCGACTTTGTGAGCGGTTGTGAGGTTGAGAGTTGCACCAGCGGTTGTTTCAGTAAGTCCATATCCTTCAAGAACGCGAACTCCGGCGCCACGGAAGAAGTGTCCAAGGCGAACGCCAAGTGGCGCACCACCAGAGATCGCTGCCTCAACTCGACCACCGAGTGAATGGCGAATCTTTGAAAAGACCAATTTGTCGAAGAGAGCATGCTTGAATTTCAAACCAGCAGACATTTTGCCGGTGTCGAGCGCTTCGCTATAGGCAATCGCGACATCAGCAGCTTTTCGGAAGATGGCACCTTTACCTGCAGCATCTGCCTTTGCCTCTGCGCCGTTATAGACCTTCTCGAAAATTCTCGGAACAGCAAGGACGAATGTCGGCTTAAAGGAAGCTAAGTCAGGTAGCAGTCGTGTTAATGGATCGCTGCAGTGAGCAAGATGAAGACCTGCAGCGACTGCACCAATTTGAACCATGCGGCCAAAGACGTGCGCGACTGGGAGGAAAAGTAATGTTGAGCCATTTGGCTTCATGAAAAGGTCACTTGCACCAGCGACGACATTGCCGCACTCAGCGAGGAAGTTTCCGTGAGTGAGTTGTACTCCCTTGGGCTTACCTGTAGTTCCTGATGTGTAGATCAGTGTCGCAAGAGAATCTGGAGTCAGAGAATTTCTTCGTGCATCGACTTCTGAATCCGGAACATCTTTACCTGCCCATGCCAGTTGCGCCAATACATTCTCGGTCATGGTCCAAACATTTTTGACCTTGGCGGAGAGCACTGGAGTTACTAACTCTTTATGTGCAGGTGTCTCAACGATGATTGCGACTGAAGAGGAGTCGCTCATGATCCAATCGACCTGCTCTGCAGATGAAGTTTCATAGATAGGAACTGTGGTTCCGCCGGCGAACCAGATAGCAAAATCTAAAATGGTCCACTCGTAGCGAGTGCGCGCCATGATGGCTACGCGATCGCCTTGCCCGACACCCGAGGCAATTAATCCTTTTGCAGTTGTTCGCACCTCTGCTTCGAATTCTTTTGCAGTGACCTTCTGCCATCCATCGCCAAGTGGTCTGGAGAGCATGATGCGCTCAGGTTCGAACCAAGCTCGCTCTGCAACTAAGTTGGTGAGGTTCCCAGATGTTGCATTAGGCACTATGGCCATGGTGGTGAATTCAGTCTTGGGGGCGGATTGCGAAGATGAGGTCAGAGTCATGGTCAGAAGGTAGTCGGGGTTTGAAAAAATTGGGAGAGTGGGGGCGTTTCGAAGCCGATAACGATTCGGTAATGTTGCGACATGAGCGAACTCTCCAGTAGCACGGTCACGATTGAAGCCCCAGCCGCAGAAGTCTCAGCAATTTTGAAGGATTTGGAGTCTTACCCCTCCTGGTCCACTTCGATTCAAAGCGTTGAGGTGAACGAACGCGATGGGGCCGGCAATCCGACCAAGGTGAAAGTCAAGGTCGAGGCAGGGCCCTTGAAGGACTCGGTCTCCCTCAACTACGACTGGTCCGAGGCCCCAAACAAGATTGCATTCTCACTCGAAGATGCGAACTTGTTGACGGAGATGACCGGCGCCTACCTCGTCAAAGACAATGGCGATGAGACAACTGATGTCACTTATCAACTCAAGGTTGCAATTTCCATGCCGGTGCCGGACATGATGCGAAGAAAGCAAGAAGAAGCAACGATCAAGCTTTCACTCTCGCAACTTAAAACCCGCGCTGAAGGTTAAGTTTTACCAAAACTCCCAGTGACTAGTTCAAGCGATCTTTCGATCGGAATCGATATCGGCGGAACCAAGATACTTGGTGGAGTTGTAGATTCTCACGGCACGATCATCGATAGCGAGAGACGAGATACGCCGACTGAAGATGGGCGAAAGACAATCTCTGAGATCGCGGCAGTAGTAAAGAATCTCTCGTCTCGCCATCCCGTCAGTGAAGTGGGAGTTTCAATCGCAGGCTTCATGTCTAAAGATAGAAAGCGGATGGAAACTAATCCCAACATTT
>RGOY01000102.1 GCA_010028225.1 Actinomycetota bacterium | reverse complement strand
ACTATCCGTTGCGGGCGCGAAAGTTGCTCGAGAGGTAGCCGACGACTTTTCACGAGATGGCCGGCCACGTTGGGTCTTCGGATCGATCGGTCCTGGTACTAAGTTGCCGACTCTCGGTCATATCAAATACTCAACCCTGAAGCAGGCTTACTTTGATAATGCACGCGGGCTCATTGATGGCGGTGCAGATGCAATCATCATAGAAACTGCGCAGGATCTATTGCAGATTAAGGCGGCGATAAACGGTGCCCGTCAGGCAATCAAGGATTCTCAGAGAGATGTAGTTCTTGTAGCTCAGATAACCGTCGAAATGACCGGGACAATGTTGTTGGGTAGTGAAACTTTGGCAGCTCTATCGACTATCGAATCTCTTGATGTCGATCTTATTGGCATGAATTGTGCGACGGGGCCGGCTGAGATGTCAGAGCACCTACGACAGCTATCTCAATCAACTGATCTCCCACTTTCTTGTATGCCCAACGCGGGTCTTCCTATCCTGACTTCTGAAGGTCCACGATATGACCTCGGCCCAGATGAGTTGGCTTCCTCGCTCAAAACGTTCGCACAGGACTATGGAGTACGTGTAGTTGGGGGATGCTGCGGAACTACCCCAACGCATCTTGAAAAGGTTTCTTCCAGCTTCCAAAAATTCCAGCTAACTGATCGCCAGGTGAATCCAGAGGCAGGAGCAAGTTCGCTCTACCAGTTTGTGCCGTTTCGTCAGGAAAATACATATCTCTCGATAGGGGAGCGCAGCAACGCAAATGGCTCGAGAGCCTTTCGTGATGCGTTGCTAGCAGAGGATTGGCAACGTTGCATTGATATTGCCAAGGACCAGATTGCTGAAGGCGCGCACATGATCGATCTCTCGGTGGATTATGTCGGTCGAGACGGCGCGTCAGATATGTATGAGATCGCCTCTCGCTTCGCAACAACCGTCACCCTGCCTATCGTGCTTGACTCAACCGAGCCTTCAGTTCTCAAAGCCGGATTAGAGGCGCTTGGCGGAAAGTGCGTGATCAATTCCGTCAATTACGAAGATGGTGTCGGACCGAAATCTCGTTTTGCCCAAATAATGCCACTCGTCAAAGAACATGGCGCAGCAGTGATTGCCTTGACTATTGATGAAGAGGGACAGGCAAGGACATCCCAGTGGAAAGTACGGGTTGCTACGCGGCTGATTGATGACTTAGTCAATAACTGGCAGATGAAGCGTGAAGAGATCATGATCGATTGTTTAACGTTTCCGATTGCTACCGGGCAGGAAGAGACTCGACGAGATGGAATCGAAACCCTCGACGCTATTGCCGAACTTCGAAGACTTTATCCAGAGATACAGATGGTGCTTGGAGTAAGTAATGTTTCATTCGGTTTAAATCCGGCAGCGCGCGTTGTCCTCAATTCGGTCTTCCTCCATGAGGCGATCGAGCGGGGTTTAACTGCGGCGATAGTTCACCCATCGAAAATAGAGCCTCTTGCGCGGATTGATGAGCGAGCTCGGGAAGTTGCTCTGGATTTGATTTATGACCGGCGAAGATTTGAGGGGGATCGCTGTACCTACGATCCACTTCAAGAATTCCTCTCGATCTTTGAAGGTGTTGAGTTGGTTTCTGCTAAAGCCTCAAAGTTTGAGGAAATGATGGCAAAACCTTTGCGCCAGCGTTTGCAGGTGCGAATCATCGATGGTGAACGTAAAGGGCTAACTGATGATCTCGATCTAGCTTTAGCCGAGGGAATCGCTCCACTACAGATAATCAATGATCACCTCCTTGAGGGTATGAAAGTCGTTGGCGAGTTGTTTGGAAAGGGCGAGATGCAACTTCCCTTCGTCCTTCAATCGGCCGAAGTGATGAAGCAAGCAGTGGCTCATCTAGAGCCCAAGATGGAACGTTCAAGTGCGCAGGATAGAGGCACGATGCTCCTGGCGACCGTGAAGGGCGATGTTCACGATATTGGTAAAAATCTGGTGGACATTATTCTGTCTAACAATGGTTATCGGACTGTCAATATCGGCATCAAGCAGACGATCAATCAGATTCTTGATGCTGCCGAGGCCGAGAAGGTTGATGTGATCGGAATGAGTGGACTCTTAGTTAAGTCCACGGTGATAATGAGAGAGAACTTGGCGGAGATATCCACTCGGGGACTTGCATCGCGATGGCCAATAATCCTAGGCGGGGCAGCGCTGACACGAACTTTCGTGGAAGATGATCTCGCCGGTGAGTTCGCTGGGACAGTGCGCTATGCAAAGGATGCATTCGAGGGCTTAGATTTGATGAACACCCTGATGGCAATCAAACGCGGCGAGCCAGGCGCAGAGCTTCCTCCACTTCGTAAACGTAAAACTGAACGTAAGGTCCGAGAAAAGGGCGAGGACGATTCGCGTCGCAGTGAGGTATCGCGGACAGTAACTATTCCGAAAGCTCCATTCCTTGGTTCTCGCGTTATCAAAGGAATTCCATTGGCCGACTACCTGTCGATGCTGGATGAACGTGCACTTTTTGTCGGGCAGTGGGGCCTAGATGGTGGCCGAGGAAAATTCGACGAGATGTGCGAGAAGGAAGGTCGCCCACGTCTACGAGCCCTTCTTAATGAGGCAAAGACTGCAGGATGGGTTGATCCTGCGGTGGTTTACGGGTATTTCCCGTGCTTCAGCGAGGGCAACGATCTCGTGGTTTTGTGGCATGAAGGATCTAAGAAAGGGCAGGAGCGTCTTCGCTTCCGATTCCCGAGGCAGTCGAGAGATCGAAGACTGTGCATCAGTGATTTCTTCCGCTCCAAGGATGAACTAGCCAGCGGTGAATTCGACGTTGTCGCTTTTCATATCGTCACTATGGGTCATGCCGCATCACGGGCAACAGCATCCCTCTTCGAGAAGAATCATTATCGAGAGTATCTCGAGCTACATGGACTCTCGGTTCAGTTAACCGAGGCGCTAGCCGAACACTGGCATGCGCGCATACGGGAAGAGCTTGGGTTTGCAAGCGAAGACGGCAACGATGTCGCCTCGATACTGGACCAAGGTTATCGTGGTTCACGTTACAGCTTTGGGTATCCTGCATGTCCAGATCTCGAGCAACAAAAGTTCATCATGGAACTTCTTGAACCAGAACGTATCGATGTATCACTTTCCGAAGAATTTCAACTACACCCTGAGCAGAGCACTTCAGCCATAATTGTGCATCACCCAGAGGCAAAGTATTTCAATGCAAACTGATACTTCTTCTCTCAAGGCAATCCTCTGGGATATGGATGGGACTTTGATCGATTCAGAGCCGATGTGGATGGATTCTGAGCGCATATTGATGGCGAAGTTCGGTTACTCCTGGAGCAAGGTTGATGGTGATTTCTGCCTTGGTGGGCCTTTGACACGAGTGTGTCGCTATATGAAAGAAAAGAGCGGCAGCGATTTACCAGAAGAGTGGTTTAGTTCTGAGCTGAGAAAGACGATGCTCGCAAAAATTGCGTCAGGGGTGGAATTCATGCCGGGTGCGTTCGAACTTCTGATGGAAGCGAGAGATCGTGGTATCGAGCAAGCGCTGATAAGTGCCAGTGATCGCCCGATCGTTGATGTAGTTCTACAGGCAAATCCAGGAATTTTCTCCTTCGCGATTGCGGCAGGAGATCTTCCCCGAACGAAGCCAGATCCTTTGCCCTATATAGAAGCTGCGAAACGTTTTGGATTACAGCCAAAAGATTGCCTTGTCGTGGAAGATTCAAAGGTTGGGGTGACCTCTGGATTGGGTTCAGGAGCGTTAGTCCTCGCTCTTGCTCATTTTCAGGAGATTCCTCAGAGTTCAAATATTTTTATTAGATCAAGCCTTGAAGGAGTGTCACTTGATGAACTCAAACTCCTGCATAGTGCTTGGCGAAATGATGGAGCGCTGATTTGAAGTCGGGAGAATTCGAATTCGGTGACCGTATCCAGTTGCAGGATGAAAAAGGACGAATGATCTCTTTCACTTTGGCTCCGGGGGAGGTTTTTCATACTCATAAAGGATTTCTAAAGCACGATGAGATTGCTGGACGCGAAGATGGCGCCATTCTCGTTACCAGTTCTGGAATGAAGTTTCAGGCCTTCAAGCCTCTCCTCTCGGATTACGTCCTTGGTATGAAGCGGGGCGCAACCATCATCTACCCGAAGGATCTTGCCTTGATAATCGGGTTTGGCGATATACGACCGGGAATGAAAGTTGTTGAAGCTGGGGCTGGCAGTGGGGCACTCAGTATCGCTTTACTCAACGCCATCACCGATTCGGGCACTTTGACTTCCTTCGAGCTGCGCGAAGACTTTCTCCCCGTCGCCGAGAAAAATGTGACTGATTTCTTTGGACGAAAACCTTCGAACTGGAAAATTGTCGCTGGGAATTTTTCCGAGGCTAGAGATAGGTTGACAGAAAGAGTCGACCGAGTGGTTCTCGATATGCTTGCGCCTTGGGAGCAGATTGAAATTGCAAGTCATATCCTCAATCCTGGCGGCGTTCTCATCGTCTATGTTGCAACAACGACTCAGCTCTCAAGGACAGCAGAACGAATCAAGGAGATTGGAACCTTCTCTGAGCCGATGAGTTTTGAAACACTCTTGAGGCCTTGGCATCATGAAGGGCTTGCTGTGCGCCCGGAGCATTCGATGAATGCGCATACGGGTTTTCTTACCATTGCAAGACGTGTTGGAAGGGATGGCGTCTTACCGCGTAGGCGTAGACCAGCGAAGGGTGCTTACTCGACTGACCTTTAGCCAACTGCTTTGATTACATCGACTACGAAAACGAGAGTTTCGCCAGGCGCAATCGCAGCGCCCGCTCCTTGATCTCCATATCCGAGATCGGGAGGAATCACCAGAAGCCTTCTTCCACCTT
>RGOY01000101.1 GCA_010028225.1 Actinomycetota bacterium | reverse complement strand
ATAGTGTCAAGTGAGATATCACCCAGTGGTTTGAGTGATGTCACCAGAACGACATAGACCGGAAGAAGGAAGAAGATAAGGAAGAAGATCAGCGCTGGATAGAGCAGGAGTCGTGATTTCTTCATGACTTTCGCTCCTGGCGCATTGTGAAGAATAGATAAGGAATAATCACTATCGCGACGCTAAAGAGAATGTATGTCGCAAGGGTCGCGCCCTTTCCAAAGTTGTAAGCATCAAAAGATGTCTGCCACATATAGATTGCAGGGACATCGAGCGCGAGTTGTTTTCCTGCAATAGCGATGATGAGGTCGAAAACCTTGAGCGAGATGTGGCCAAGAATCACAATTGCAGAGAGCGCTATCGGGCGTAGTTGAGGCAAAATCACATGGCGATAGATCCGCCATTCAGATGCCCCATCTACCCGAGCGGCCTCGCGAATCTCCTCTGGGATGCTTCGAATTCCGGCCAAGAAAAGCGCCATCGTGTAACCGGCCATCTGCCAGACGGCAGGTAATGCAATTCCTGCCATCCCCCAGTTCGGCGTTAGGTGCCACTGATTGACCAACGGATCCAGGCCAACTTTGGTGAAGAGAAGATTGATTCCACTTATTCGGTCATCAGTTGCAGGATTCATCAACCAGCGCCAGACCACACCAGTGACGATGAACGAGATCGCCATTGGCAGGAGGTAGACGCTTCTGAAGAGACCTTCAAATTTCATTTTCTGATCAAGCAAGATGGCAAGAAGTAGTCCTAAGAGCAGACATGCCACCATGAAGACAACAGTAAAAATAAGTGAGTTCTTAATATCAATCTTAAATCGCTCATCAATGAGCAAGTCTCGATAATTCTTCAAGCCAACAAAGTTGAAGTCCGGCGAAAGCGCTTTCCAATCGGTGAGTGAGATTCGAAAATTCCAACCGATGAAGCCGTAGACGAAGACGGCGAGCGCAATGAGAGATGGAGCGGTCAACAGCAAGCCAGGCATCCAGTCCTTGGCCCGCTTCATGGGATTCCTTACTAGTAAATGATATGGACTAGTAATAGAACTGGGAGCGACCCTTGGGCCGCTCCCAGTTCTCTAGTTACTACTTACCTGCGTTTGTTGCAGCAGTAGCGAGCGCTGCTTGGAACTTCGCTACATCTTTATTCTGTAGGAAGAGGCCAAGTGCAGTGTCGATCTCTGCCTTCCATGCATTAGATGCAGTCACACCATGTGTGAGTGAGCCTGCGATCTTATTACTGCCCCAGTCATCCATTGCGGACTGGAGATATGGAGGGTAGATAGCCTTATCGGCATCGTTACGTGCAGGGATTGAACCCTTCTTCACGTTGAACGCATCCTGTCCTGCTGCTGATCCAGCGACCTTGAGCCAAGCAATCGCTGCGTCACGATTCTTCGCACCCACTGGGAGTGTGAATGAATCTGAGAGGAACTGGAATGTTCCGGCTGTTCCTGGAGCTGGTGCCCAGGTGTAACCCTCTTGCTCAACAAGTGAGTTATCTACGCGGAAATAACCTTCTGCCCAGTCACCCATGATGTTGAACGCTGCCTTGCCGTCAATGACGAGCTTGGAAGCATCCTGCCAGCTAAGGCTTGCAGCATCAGAGTTGGTGTAAGTAAGAACCTTCTTGAATGTATCAAGAGCGCCCTTAACTTCTGCAGAATCCCAACCGGTTGATCCATCCCAGAGGCCGTTGTAAGCGTCAGTACCTAGAACGCCAAGGAGAACGGTCTCGAAGAGGTGGAGTTGGGTCCACTGCTCACCGAGTGCGAGTGGGGTGACTCCTGCTGCCTTCAACTTATCTGCTGCAGCAAAGAACTCATCCCATGATCCTGGCATCGTGATGCCATTGTCTGCGAGCACCTTTGGATTTGCCCACATAACGTTCGCACGGTGAATGTTTACTGGGACGGAGTAGATCTTGCCGTCGACAGTGATGAGAGGAAGAAGTGTTGCTGGCATGACATCACGCCAACCCTCTTCGTCATAGAGGAATGAAAGATCTTCAAGTTGACCTGCGGTGATGTAATCCATCAACTCCGCGCCGGCGTGACCCTGGAATGAATCTGGTGCTTCGCCTGCTTGAAGACGAGTAGCGAGGACGGCGCGAGCATTTGTACCTGCGCCACCTGCAACAGCAGCGTTGACGAATTCAACATCTGGATATTCCTGATTGAATACTTCAACGAGCGCGTTGAGGCCTGCTTCTTCACCTCCACCAGTCCACCAAGAAAACACTTCTACTTGACCGCTCGCATTGCTGCCCTCATCGGAGCTGCAACCAGTTGCAGTCAAAGCAATTGAAGCCGCGATGGCGATTGCGCCAAATAGCTTCGACTTTCTTGACTTCATATATGCCCTTTCGATTTTCTTCGTTCTACCGCGAACGAATTTCGAGTGGGCAAACCCTAAAACTTGCTGAGCAATGTGGCAATATCTCCTGAATGCCCCTTTTATAACTTTTCGATGAATTATTGGCTTTTTGGGCTCATTTTTGACCTATCCATGAAGCGACTCACGATCTGACCGCTGAACCGGGTAAGGCAGATTGGCCGATCCCTTGGAAGCCATTTCTCTGCGACCAGAGAGTGGCCAACCGCATAATTCACATGATTCCCGTAAGAAAGCGTGAGGGAAGACGGGGTGCTGGTCATTTACGGTGATGGGATGAGTCAGTCACTAAGTCAGCATGAACTCAATCGGAGAGAGTTACTTCGATGGGCAGTCATCGCTTCAACAATGTTAACTCCGATAGGCAAATCACTCGCAGCAACACCAGCGCAGGTTCGCGTCCTGCTTGGACGGCCCACTGACTCGTCGATTGCAATCAGTGTAATGAGTTCGAAGAAGGTCAAAGCTTTTGTTGAATATGGTTTCACGAAAACAAAGTACAACGAAAGGACGTCAACGCTAGAGATTGATCCAGGCGTTCCGGTGATCTTTGATTTAGTCGATTTGCGTCAAGACGCAACGATCTTTTACAGAGTGAGCTTCACTGAGGGCACATCCAAGACCGTAATCCGAGGGAAACAGTCCTCATTTGTCACACAGCGCAAAGTCGGATCATCATTTGTTTTCACTGCTCATGGTGATACTCACCCCGAACGCAAGGGCAAGATGTTCAATGAGAGTCTCTACAAAGTCACGCTCGCAAATATCCTCACTCATAAACCCGACTTTCATATCATGATGGGTGATGACTTCAGCATTGATCCTCTAATCGCAAAAGGACAAGCAAACCGTGCGAATGTTGAGAAGGTATACCTCACTCATCGCCAATGGCTTGAAGCCATAGGTCCCTCTGTTCCACTCTTCTTAGTCAATGGAAACCATGAACAGGCAGCCGCCTACCTCCTTGATGGAACGTTGACTAACCCTGCAGTGCTTGCCGGCAGCGCAAGGGTCAAGTACTTCCCGCTTCCAGCACCTGATGGCTTCTATACCGGAGACAAGGTTGAGATTGAAGGCGTTGGGCTATTGCGCGATTATTACGCGTGGGAGTGGGGAAACGCCCTCTTTGTAGTACTTGATCCCTATTGGCATTCGAAAAAGCCAGTTGACAATGTTGCAGGTGATTCAGCGGGAGATACAACGAGCGAAACAGCAACTGCGACAAAGAAGCCTAAAAATCAGAAGAACAATCAGGCAAATGCTGGAGCAGGAGGCAGTGGATCTGGCAAGACTTCCAATCAGTGGGAGATCGGCATTGGCGATGAGCAATATTTCTGGCTCAAGGAAACCCTTGAAAAGAGCTCAGCAAAATTCAAATTCGTCTTTGCCCACCACGTCATGGGTACTGGACGCGGTGCGATCGAAGTCTCAGAGAACTACGAATGGGGAGGTAAAGATCCAAAAGGCACGACTACCTTCAAAGAGCAACGACCAAACTGGGAACTTCCAATTCATGACTTGATGGTGAAGAACAAGGTCTCGATCTTCTTTCAGGGGCATGACCATATCTTTGTGACTCAGGAACGAGACGGTCTGATTTATCAGGCGCTACCGAATCCGGCGGACGACACCTTTACGATGTTCAACGAGAGCGCTTATAAGAGCGGAGTGAAAGCACCCAACTCTGGACACATCCGTGTAAGCGTCTCGACGTCAGAAACTAAAGTTGAATACTTCCTCGCTGCGCGGAAAGAGGACTCTGGTCGTAAGAATCTTCAACTCGCTCATAGTTACACCATTAAACCGAAGTGAGCGTAAGTCTCTACTCAATCGCCAGGAAGCCCGTCTGAGGTTGTTACCGTGTAAGAGTCCGCTCTTGCCATAGTTACTAGCGGGGTTTCGAAGACGAATGAATATCTTCCTTGGTAGTAATCGACGCTGATGTAACCGTCAGACCTACAGTAAGGACGAAGTCCTGTAGAACAGTCAGTGTAAGAGTTCGGGATCAAACCAAATCCATTGACAATGTCCAATCCAGTAAGCAAATCTGGGTTAGAAGCAGTAGTTGCCCGCACCAAGATTCTGTTCACATCGATTCCACCTTCGCGATAGAGCGGCAGTGGAGACGCGCCCGCGCCTTCGAAGAATCGCACTCGCGTGTACTTTCCTGGACAATTCTTGATATCCAAGCCATCGAGAGTGACCTCTTTCAACATGCCACCTTCTTCAACAGTGCCAACGAGCAGCACGGTGTTACAAGCAATCACTTCCACTGGGCGTTCGCGCGTAGTTTCAACAGTGAAGGATTCAATCAAGCCAACTGGTGCCATCGGAGTTTCAAAGATCAATCGGTATCGACCGTTGAAGTAATCCAGACTTAAGAATCCATCCGATTTGCAATATGTAAGTAGAAAATCTGTGCACGATGTGTAGGGGCTTGGGATAAGACCTCGGGCATTGAGAAAATCTAGGCCCTGAAAAAGGTCACTATTTCCATTGGAATAGAGCAAGATCCGGCTCACTGCCACACCTGAGTCGGAATAAAGGTTTAGTGGGGCTGAACCGGAACCGAAGAACTTAATTCG
>RGOY01000011.1 GCA_010028225.1 Actinomycetota bacterium | reverse complement strand
ATGCAGGTGCGCTACCAGCTGCGCTATAGCCCCGAGAGGCACACCTTATATCAGCGTAACCGTCATTAAAATTTGAAGTTAAATTGGGAGGAAAGAAGAGATGCGTATCCCCAGTCGATGGCAAGCCAAGGACATCACCGACCAAAGTGGTAAGCGCTTCTTAATCACCGGCGCAACCAGTGGAATCGGACTTGAAGCGGCACGTGAGATTGCTCGGGCAGGCGGTGAAGTAATTATCGCTGCCAGAAATCCTAAGAAGGCAGAGGAGGTCACTGCAAGGCTGGGAAGAGAGCGGGTCAGTTGGATTGAAGCGGACTTCTCATCGCTCCAATCGGTTCGAGAGGCAGCGAAGCAAGTAGGAGAAATTGATGTACTCATCCTCAATGCAGGAATCATGGCAATTCCTTTTACGAGTTCCTCTGATGGATTCGAGATGCAGATTGCAGTCAACCATCTTGGACAGTTCGCTTTTGCGGGCCTCATTTCAGACCGAATCAAAGAACGCGTTGTAACCGTGTCTAGTACTGCACATCGAATGGGCGACTTTGGTGGTGGAAGCATTGACGAGATTGAGGATCGAATGATCGCCGATCGAGTACGAAAAGGATATGCGCCATGGCGGGCTTACGGAGCCAGCAAGTTTGCAAATATTCTCTTCACATTCGAATTAGAAAGGCTAGCTAGGAGCAGGAACTATCCATTCATCGCTCTGGTCGTGCATCCCGGATATTCAAATACTAACTTGCAATATGTCGCTCCCGAGATGAAGGGAGATAAGAGAGCGCTGAAAGCGATTGGCTTTGTCAATAACGTCTTTGCACAGAGCGCATCACGAGGAGCACTTCCAACCCTTGCGGCGGCAACAATCCAAGGGATTCAAGGTGGAAGTTTCATCGGTCCTGATGGTCTCCTCGAAGTTCGTGGCTATCCGCGATTCACAAGAGCGCGATCTGCTGCTTATGATCAACAAGTCGCAAGAAACCTCTGGCATGTAAGCGAATCGCTGACAGGTGTCACCTGGCGCAAGTAAGGAAGGTAAACTCGCGCCTTATGTCCGAGCAGATGGATGGCGAGCGCCTCGATTCACGTCATGAGGCCTATGACATCCAAGGTGTTCAGGAAAAGTGGTTGAAAGTCTGGGATGAGCTAGCGCCATTCAAATCTGGAGACCCAAAGGATTCTCGTCCGAAGAAGTATGTCTTGGATATGTTTCCTTACCCTTCCGGCGATCTTCATATGGGTCATGCCGAGGCGTATGCCCTTGGCGATGTGATTGCACGTTATTGGGTACAACGCGGATTTAATGTCTTGCATCCGATCGGATGGGATGCCTTTGGACTACCTGCAGAGAATGCGGCGATCAAACGGAATTCAGACCCACGCGAATGGACCTATGAAAATATAGCGACTCAACGGGCCTCGATGAGGCGCTATGGCTGTTCTTTTGACTGGGAACGGATGTTCAACACTTGTGATCCTGAGTATTACAAGTGGAACCAGTGGATATTCCTGCGCCTCTATGAACGTGGTCTTGCATATCGGAAAGATTCTGCTGTCAATTGGTGCCCAGATTGCCAGACCGTTCTTGCAAATGAACAGGTAGTGGCTGGCCTTTGTGAACGGTGCGATACCGGTGTCACAAAGAAAAAATTGAACCAGTGGTACTTCAAGATCACCGATTATGCCGAGCGACTCCTTGTCGATATGGAACAACTAGAGGGTAAGTGGCCCGAAAAAGTTCTAACGATGCAGCGAAACTGGATCGGAAAATCGACTGGTGCAAAGGTGAATTTTGAAATTGAGGGTCGAGAGAGTCCAGTCACGATTTACACGACTCGACCAGATACTCTCTTTGGCGCAACCTTCATGGTCGTTGCCGTAGATGGAGACCTTGCCCGAGAGCTCGCTCAAGGTAGTGGCGTCGAGGCTGAGTTTGAGAAATATCTCGAGTCGGTACGAGCTGCATCTGATATTGATCGACTCTCCACTGATCGACAGAAAACAGGAGTCTTCCTCAATCGCTTCGCAATCAATCCTGTCAATGATGAGCGAATCCCGATCTGGGCAAGTGATTATGTCCTTGCAGATTATGGGACGGGTGCGATCATGGCTGTTCCAGCTCATGATCAACGCGACTTAGATTTTGCTAAAGCGATGGGACTTCCAATTCGAGTCGTAGTCGATACCGCTAGTGAAGACCCGAATGAGAGTGGCGTCGCAACCGACGGTGATGGAGTTCTCATCAACTCTGGCCCCTATAACGGTACGAGTGTTGCTTCTGCGGGCACGAAAATTGTCGCTGACCTTGCAGCAAAAGGTTCGGCAGAGGCAACAGATAACTATCGACTCCGTGATTGGCTCATCTCAAGGCAGAGGTTCTGGGGAACGCCAATCCCAATCATTCACTGTGAAAAATGTGGTGAGGTTGCAGTGCCCGATCAATCACTCCCGGTGAAACTGCCGACAGCCAGAGATATCGATTTGAAGCCGAAGGGTGTTTCGCCACTTGCAACGGCAGATGAGTGGGTCAATGTCGAATGTCCAAAGTGTGGCGGCCCGGCGCGCAGGGATACCGACACGATGGATACATTCGTTGATTCCTCATGGTATTTCCTCCGCTACACAAGCGTTGATGTCCATGACAAGCCTTTTGATAGTGAAGCAGTGAAAACTTGGTTACCTGTTGACCAATATGTCGGCGGTGTATCGCATGCGATATTGCATCTTCTCTATTCCAGATTCTTTACTAAGGCCCTTCACGATATGGGCTATCTAGATTTCACTGAGCCTTTTACTCGACTTCTCAATCAAGGAATGGTCTTGATGGATGGTTCTGCGATGAGCAAGAGTCGAGGCAATCTCGTTCGACTCTCAGATGAACTTGGAAAGCACGGTGTTGATGCCATTCGCCTTTCGATGGTCTTTGCCGGACCACCTGAGGATGATGTCGACTGGCGAGACGTTTCTCCATCGGGCTCGGTGAAATTCTTAAGCCGCGCACTTCGAATATCTCACGACGTCACCTCAAAGGTTGGTGCTGATATTGCTACAGGTCATCTTCCACTTCGAAAGGTGACGCATAAGGCCCTTGCTGATATCGCATTCGCCGTCGAGTCCTTTAGGTTCAACGTTGCGGTTGCACGCATTATGGAGTTAGTCAATGCCACGCGAAAAGCCATCGATTCAGGCCCAGGTGGTGCCGATCCAGCAGTCCGCGAAGCCGCGGAAGCGGTTGCAATATCGCTCTCATTGATTGCGCCCTTCACTGCTGAAGAGATGTGGGAAAAATTGGGGCATAAGCCCTCAGTCGCACGAGCAGGTTGGCCCAAGATTGATGAGACGCTCTTGGTAGCGGAAAAAGTGATTGCTCTTCTTCAGGTCAATGGAAAAATCAAGGATCGCATTGAGGTTGCGCCAGGAATTGATGAGGCTGCGCTTCGCGAAATCGCTCTTGCCAACCCCGCAATGATTGAGGCAATAGGTCAGATGACAGTCAAGAATGTGATTGTTCGAGCACCAAAGCTGGTCAACGTCGTCGTTTAAATGCTTTCAACAGTCGCGAGATATCAACACCCCACATAGGTCATCGAAAGAAGCTCTGGTCGAGTCGCTTTGATCAGGGAATGAAAATTCCTGATTTCACACCCGAACAACGACGAGGCCTTCTCGTCATTGGCATCGGTGCTATCACACTCACAATCTTCTTCTTCCTCTCTTCAAGGACCGAGGCAGTTCCAGTTCTTCAAGAGAAGTCGACCTCTACCGGTCCAATTTCTACCGGTCCAATTTCTACCGGTCCAATTCCTACCAGTGCTAACTCCATCACCCCTGGAGCCTCCAGTAATCAAGTGATCTATATAGATGTGGCAGGGAAAGTGAAAACCCCTGGTGTCTACCAGTTACCGGAGGGATCACGAGTAATCGATGCAATAACCATTGCAGGCGGAGTGAAGCTCGGCGTAAGTACCTCTCACATAAATCTTGCTCGAAAGTTAGTTGATGGTGAGCAGGTCCTCATCATGAAAGAGAAGTTCATTTCAGCGACGAGGCCTTCGGGCAGAAAGAGCATCTTCGCGGGCAAAGTCTCTCTCAATAGCGCAAGTAAGGCACAGTTCGATTTATTGCCAGGAATCGGGCCCGTTATTGCACAACGAATCATCGATTATCGCAACAAGAATGGCCCTTTCCAAACCCTTGAATCGATTCAATCCGTCTCTGGAATTGGTGAGTCAATCTTCCGACAGATCTCCTCTCGATTGACTCTCTGATACTTCAAAGTCGAATTGCTCTTATTGCTGGAGTCATCTGGATTTCAGTCATCTTTGCACTCTGGCTAGGGTGGCAAGTGATGGTGGGGATTGCTCTCTTCTCCCTACTCTGCCTTCGACTATCTGCTTTGAAGTCCAAGTCAGGTCTCTACATTCTCATGGGCGCATGCCTGATCTCGACTTTTGCCATGGGATCAAGGACGGAGGTTTTGGAACGAGTTGATATGAAAGGTGAGGTCGACTTTGAATACGTGGTGAGAAGTGATGCCAAGAAGTTGCCACCACGAGTGATTGGCTCACACTTCACGATGAGTAGTTGCTCTTTTCGAGCCGAAAGTAAATGGCTCAATGGCAAAGCGCTTCGAGTTCCTCTTCGAGTCATTTCACGAAGTTGTGACCAGAGCTATGGGTTGATTGAAGGTGGCAGGGGACGCGTCATCGAGAGCAAAGAGAGACGGGTTGCTTTAACTCTTGTCGTTGATGATGTGACGGGCCGCTCACACTCCTGGCTCTGGCGAGAATTGGCAATGAAAAGGGAGGAGTTTCGTTCGCTCTTTCTCGCCCAAGGAGAGAGCGGCTCGCTAGTACCAGGAATGGTCATTGGTGACACATCACTTCAAGAGAGTGAGTTTGCCAATCGAATGCGCATGGCTGGACTCTCGCATCTAACCGCTGTCAGCGGCACAAATTTTTCAATCATCGCAGGGTTCATCTTGGCGCTCTCATCCAGAGCCTTTCGCCGACGCCAGTTTCCCGTTGCAATCACACTCGCGGCGCTCACAATCTACGTTCTCTTGGTCAGGCCTTCTCCATCAGTACTGAGGGCGGGCGTCATGGCGCTGATCGTTTTGATTGCTGGGCTGAAAGGTGAACGACGGATCGGGATCGCAGCGCTCGGGAGTGCGGTCGCAGCCCTGCTACTTATTGATCCTTTTCTCTCGCAAGATATCGGATTTCTTCTCTCTGTACTTGCGACCGCAGGGATCATCACTCTTTCACCAAGAATCTCACTCTGGCTCAGATCTCGCTTTGGCGCACCGACTTTAGTGGCTGACTTGCTGGCAATTCCTCTCTCCGCAACATTCTTTACGATGCCAGTCATCATTGCCATCTCATCACAATTCTCATTTGCACAAGTTCCTGTAAACGTCCTGGCATCACCTGTAGTCCCGTGGGTAACAATCCTAGGTTTTCTCTCGGTAGCTACACTCTCGATCTCAAAGCAACTGGCCTCACTCTTTGCCGTCCTCGCTGAATTCGGTGCACGACCCATAGTTTTCTTGGCCGATTTAGCAACGTACTTTCCACTTATTGATCTTCCGGGAGGATGGCTTGGCGCAATCTCAGCCATAGTCGCGATCTTTACTGGTTTTATTTCTTATCGTGCACTATCAAAGAAAGTATTGCTCTTATTTCTGGCGCTTGCTTTCGTTGGCACAGCCACATTTGCCCTGCGAAGTGATGATTGGATGCTCTTTCAATGTGATGTCGGACAAGGCGATGCCCTTTTGATTCGAACAGGAAGCCGTAGTGCGATTGTGATTGATGTTGGCCCAGATTCGAAATCCATCGACAAATGCTTGAGACAAGCAAAAATCAACGAGATCCCACTTCTCGTGATTACTCATGCACATGCAGATCACTATGGGGGAGTAGAAGGGCTTGTCCGTGGCCGCAAGGTCAGGCAGTGGTGGATCGCTGAGAACATCGATGGTTTCAGTGCAACGTTGTTGGAGAAGGTAGAAAGAGTCCTCGGTAGTGAGCCAAGAATTGTCGCCAAAGGTGAGCGCTACAACGTGGCAGATCTATCGATAGAAGTTCTTTGGCCAGCGAGAGGTGAGGCAGGGGTTTTCTCCGCTAACCCTGGTGATGGATCGACTCTTAACAATAGGAGTCTTGTGCTCATGATCGAGAAGGCGGGAGCATTGATATTCGCCGGTGGTGATATCGAACCTCCAGTTCAAGAGATCATTGCCCGCGATCATGATCTTTCCCGTGTAGCGATATACAAAGTCAGTCACCACGGCTCCAAATTTCGAAGTGCAAGTTTTGATGGAGAGCTCAATCCAAAGCTTGCCCTCATCAGCGTGGGTGCAAGTAATACTTTCGGACACCCCGCTAGTGAGACTTTGGAGGCACTTTCTCCCGCCTTGATTCACCGAACAGACCAAGATGGACCAGCAAGAGTCAGGTGGTGGCCCCTCGTAGTGAAGTGAGTGGCCTCGGCTAGATTTACCCGCATGGCAGGGGAGATGTATCTCATTCACGGCAGTGAGGAAGTTGTGGTGGAGCGATCCCTTGCAGCGATTCTTCACGACCACCGTGATCATGAGAAGCGCGTTGTTGATTGCGCGGAGGCAGAGGTCGGCGCTATCGCCGAAGCAACAGAGCCATCACTCTTTGCGGATAAACGAATTCTCGTCGTAAGGAATCTCCAAGATCTTGATAGCGAGATGCACGATGAAGTAGATCGCTATATCCAAGACCCAGATCCAGCTCTTGTCGTAGTCTGGATTCATAAAGGGGGAGTAAAGGGAAAAGGATTGCTTGATCGCGTCAAGAAGAAATCGACGAAAGTATTTCCAGCAGAACCGCTCAAGAAGGCCTCTGAGAAGATGGAATTTTTGCAAGGTGAGTTCAAGTCCTTGGGGCGCAAGATCGCACCAGCTGCTCTCGCTGCCCTTGTCGCTGGCTATGCAGATATGCGAGAGATGGTCAGTGCCTCACGTCAGATCAACAATGACACGCCACAAGGAAAAGTCATTGATGAAGATGAAGTACTCGCTCATACTCGAGGTCGAAAGTTGACTACCGGTTTTGATGTTGCAGATGCGGTCATCGCTAAAGATCCTCGAAAGGCGCTCGTTGCGACCAGATATGCCTTTGATTCTGGAATCGAACCAATCCAAGTTCTCTCTGCAATAACAATGTCGGTGAAGTCGATGCTCAAGGTGATTGATTTACCTCGAAGCACCAAGTCATTTGAAGTCGCGGGTGAGTTAGGGATGGCACCGTGGCAGATCGATAAGGCTCGTCGCCAGATTGCTTCGTGGTCAGAGGATGATTTCGAAATTGCACTTAATGAGATTGTTCGTGCTGATTGGGCAGTCAAAGGTGGCGAAGTCCATGCTCACTACGCAGTCGAGCGAATGGTCCTTGCCATAGCCTCTGGTGGGAAATTGGTGAAATCGCCTGACCAGAGCACCGCATGGCGCAAGGTCTAACGCTCGCTTTCTTCAGTTTGAATGCGCCTTCTGCTTGCTGGTAACCTCCGCCTTCGGATTTTGAAAGGCACCCACTACATCTTCGAGAGGTTCGTTCGTGGCAAATATCAAGTCTCAGGTAAAGCGGATCAAGACCAATGCGAAAGCAACTGAACGAAACAAGGCTGTTCGTTCCTCGCTGAAGACTGCAGTCCGACGATTCCGTGATGCCCTTGCCGAAGGCGATTCGACAGGTGCGAAGAAGGAATTGCGAAGCGCTACTCGGGCACTCGACGTTGCTGTCTCGAAAGGCGTCATCCATAAAAGCCAGGCGGCCAACAAGAAGTCAGCGATGGCCCGTGCTGCTGCCAAAGCTGGCATCAAGTAAATACGAGGGTCGGTCGGTGACCGATGCCTGCTCTCTCATCTAAGAAAGCGCCGCAACCGGCAGCGACCAATCCTGCCGCCATCCGCAATTTTTGCATTATCGCTCATATCGATCACGGCAAATCGACTCTAGCCGACCGAATGCTTCAGATCACTGAAGTTGTCGATGCGCGCAATATGCGCGATCAATATCTCGATCGCATGGATATCGAACGTGAGCGCGGCATTACGATCAAGTCGCAGGCAGTCCGCCTTCCTTGGCGAAGTGGAATTGATGGCCAGGAATACATTCTCAACATGATCGATACACCGGGCCATGTCGACTTCACCTATGAAGTGTCACGCTCACTGGCGGCTTGTGAAGGCGCGCTCCTGCTCGTCGATGCAGCGCAGGGAATTGAAGCGCAGACTCTTGCCAATCTTTATCTTGCGATGGAAAACAATCTCACAATAATTCCCGTGTTGAACAAGATCGATCTTCCTGCTGCACAGCCGGATAAATTTGCAGCCGAATTAGCCAAGTTGATCGGTTGTGATCCAAGTGATTGCCTTCGAGTCTCAGGAAAAACTGGTGAAGGTGTAAGAGAACTCCTTGATCAGATTGTTAAAGATATTCCACCTCCAATAGGAGATGCGAATAAGCCAGCGAGAGCGCTTATCTTTGATTCGGTATATGACACATATCGTGGCGTCGTCACCTATGTCCGTGTTGTCGATGGAAAGCTCTCGCCACGCGACACAATTCAGATGCTGTCGACCGGCGTCAAACATGAAATGTTGGAAGTAGGCGTCATCTCTCCAGAGCCGATGGCGAGTAATGGACTTGGTGTGGGTGAGGTGGGATACCTCATCACTGGTGTGAAAGATGTAAGACAGAGCAGAGTTGGCGATACCGTCACGACGTTCAATAAGCCTGCCAAAGAACCGTTGGCTGGATACAAAGATCCAAAACCGATGGTCTTCTCGGGCCTTTATCCCATTGATGGTGATGAATATCCAGTGCTTCGTGATGCTTTGGAAAAGTTGCAGCTCAATGATGCCGCTCTCGTCTACGAGCCAGAGACTTCTGCGGCACTTGGTTTTGGATTTCGCTGCGGATTCCTTGGGTTGTTACATATGGAGATCGTGCGAGAACGTCTTGAGCGAGAATTCAATCTCTCGCTGATTTCAACTGCCCCGAATGTGGTTTATCGAGTGACCACCGACGATGGCAAAGAGTTAGTCGTCACCAATCCCAGTGAATATCCCGCTGGCAAGATTGCGAGTGTTTATGAACCAGTAGTTCGCGCGACTGTTCTCTCACCCAGCGAATTCATTGGCACGATCATGGAACTCTGCCAACAACGGCGCGGCGTACTTCTTGGGATGGACTATTTATCTGAGGATAGAGTCGAGATTAGATACAAGTTACCTCTCGCCGAAATTGTCTTTGACTTCTTTGATCAATTGAAATCTCGAACTCGTGGTTATGCCTCACTCGACTATGAACCAACCGGTGAGGAAGAGGGCGACTTGGTGAAGGTGGATATCTTGCTTCAGGGCGATACCGTCGATGCATTCTCCGCGATCGTTCATCGAGAGAAGGCTTATCCCTATGGAGTGAGCATGACGCAGAAATTGCGTGAATTGATTCCAAGGCAGCAATTCGAAGTGCCTATCCAAGCGGCAATCGGAGCGAAAATCATTGCCCGTGAGAATATCCGTGCCATCCGAAAAGATGTTCTTGCCAAATGCTATGGCGGTGACATCACTCGAAAGCGCAAGCTCTTGGAGAAACAGAAAGAGGGCAAGAAGCGAATGAAGATGGTCGGCCGTGTCGAAGTACCGCAGGAGGCCTTTATCGCAGCGCTCTCGACCAACTCAGAAGGCGAGAAGGCGAAGGCGAAGCGGTAAACGCGTGAAGCTCTCGTTCTACATTCACATCCCGTACTGCATTAAACGCTGCGGTTACTGCGACTTCAACACCTATACACCGGCAGAGTTAGGTCAGGGCGAGGTTGCACGAAGTGAGATCTCATCCCGATATATGGCAGCAGTTGCGCAGGAGATACTCCGAGCCGCAGATCAATTTGATTCAAGCCAGATGCCCGAAGTTCCAACAATCTTCTTCGGTGGTGGAACTCCATCCCTGATGGATCCTCACGATATTGCCGCCACTATCGAAAAGATTGACGAAGTTTTCTCTTTGAGCGAGCAGTGTGAGATCACATTAGAGGCAAACCCCGATACTCTCGATGAGAGAAATGTTGCAGGTTTTGCCGCAGCTGGGATCAATCGCATCAGTCTTGGCGTGCAATCGGCTAATCAGAAAGTTCTCGCCACTTTAGATCGTACCCACAAGAGTTCGAATGTCACGCGAGCACTTGATCTTGCCGTGAGCAACGGGATCCAGGGGAGAAGTATTGACCTGATCTATGGGACACCTGGCGAGAGCGTTGCGGATCTAGAAGAGAGCCTTGACTTTGCACTTTCACTACCGATTGACCATATCTCTGCTTATGCCCTCATTGTCGAGTCGGGCACTCGCCTTGCCAGACAGGTTGATAGTGGCGAGATTGCGTCACCCGATGATGATGAGATGGCAGAGAAATATCGGATAATCGATGAGCGGCTCGAACAAGCAGGATTTGATTGGTATGAACTAAGTAACTGGGCTAGATCTGCCGGTGCACGGTCTCGACATAATCAGGTCTACTGGAATGGCGGAAATTGGTGGGGCGTTGGCCCAGGAGCGCACTCTCATCTCGATGGGAGAAGATGGTGGAATATTAAAAATCCAATCTCCTATATGAATGCGTTGAAAGAGAAATCAACAATTATCGCTGGCGAAGAAACTTTGGATGAGAGCGCGAAGCATGATGAACGAATCATGCTCGGTATTCGACTGCGTGAAGGAATTGCTCGCAGTGAGTTGAGCACGAAACAGGAAGAAGTTGTTTCGAAATATCTGCTTAGCATGGATGTCGATGAGCGAGCCTGGAGTGAAGGTCGCCTCACACTGACTCTCAGCGGTCGCCTCATCGCGGATCGAATCGTGCGCGACTTAGTCCTGTAGTAACTTTGGCTCCATGACTTTCGATCTACCACTTTTGATAATCACGATAGTTCTTGCTCTCGTATCGAGTGTCTCAGGTATTGCGAAAGTCAGCGGTAACCCACGAGCGCTCTCGGCACCACGATCTGTTGGTTCGCCAGATGGACTCTCCAGGCTCGCCGGGATGCTTGAGTTGCTCGCTGGCATATCCATTGTTCTTGGCTTAGTCCTTGATTTTCTCGACCTCATCGTCTGGGGGTTGGTGACGATTTGGATTGTGATGATAGGAGCTCTTTTCTTTCACTTTAAGTCAGGGAAAATTAAATCTGGATTTCCGGCATTTGCCATCCTTACTGTTACTACGATTGCATTAACACTTGCGATGGCGGGCTAATTAAAAATGAACGTAGAAACGCGCCAGCTAGAAGTTCTCAAAGCGATCATTGATGAATATGTCGCTTCGCAGGAGCCAGTAGGGTCAAAAATTCTTGCCCAGCGCCATTCACTTGGTGTCTCGCCGGCAACAATCCGAAATGACATGGCAGCGCTCGAAGATGCTGGACTTATCACCCAACCTCACACCAGCGCTGGACGAATCCCTACCAATCGAGGCTACCGACTCTTCGTCGACAAACTTGCGACAGTCAAGCCTCTCTCGCCAGGAGAGCGGCGAGCAATCGAACACTTTCTCTCTGGCGCACACGATCTCGATGAAATTGTTACGCGAACAGTTCGCCTTCTCGCTCAGGTAACCAAGCAAGTAGCTGTTGTGCAATACCCATCCCTGACACGTTCGAAGGTTCGACATATTGAGTTGATCACCCTTACCGCTATGCGCGTACTCATCGTCCTCATCACCGATTCCGGACGAGTGGAACAGAGCGCCATCGAACTTCAAGAGCCGATAGGCGAATCGCTCCTGGTAGATCTGAGAAATCGACTCAATTCTTTAGCAGTTGACGAAAGTTTGACCTCTGTGGCTGAGCGCTTGGCTCAATTCACGCAAAGTTATAGCGGTTCGGATCGAGTTGCCGCGACGTTGATCGCGACCGCGCTGATTGAGATGGCGGTCGAAAAGGCTGAAGAGCGTGTTGTTCTTGCCGGAACAGCCAACCTCGCGCGTTCGACCCATGATTTCAGCGAGGAAATCCACTCGATCCTTGAAGCGCTAGAAGAACAAGTTGTTCTCCTCCGCCTCGTCTCCGATCTAGGAATAAGGAATGAGTCAATCACTGTTCGAATCGGCGATGAACAACATGATGCGAAACTGCGCGAGATGAGCTTTATTGCCACTGGTTACGGTGCAGGAGTTGGTAGTGCTGCTCTCGGCGTGCTTGGCCCGACTCGTATGGACTATGCAAGTTCCATGCGCTCAGTCAGTGCTGTTGCACGTTATCTCTCTCGCTATCTCGATGATGGTGGGGAAAAGAAGTAAGCATGGATTTGTATCAAACTCTCGGCGTTGCCCGAGATGCCTCCGATGATGAGATTAAGAAGGCTTATCGAAAACTCGCCCGCGAGATGCATCCCGACATCAATCCAGACCCTCAAGTCGCAGAGAAATTCAAAGAGATCACTGCCGCTTATGAAGTGTTGAGTGATCCATCAAAGCGTCAGAGTTATGACATGGGCGGCTCAGGGTTTGGCTCTTTCGGCGGTCCTGGCGCTGAAGGTTTTGGTTTCAGCGACATCATGGATGCATTCTTTGGTGGCGGCTCTCGTGGCCCACGGTCACGCTCCCGTCCCGGACAAGATGCCCTAATCAGGGTCGAGATTTCTCTTGAGGAAGCATGTTTTGGTTGTAATCGAACGCTGAGCGTGGAGACTGCAGTTCTCTGCCCATCTTGCGCCGGAAATGGTTGTGCCAAAGGTTCTTCTCCGGTGGTTTGCGATATCTGCAAAGGTCGTGGGGAGACACAACAAGTTACTCGATCATTTATCGGCCAGGTGATGACGACGAGGCCATGTGCTTCCTGTCAAGGTTTCGGAACTCGCATTACCGCGCCTTGTTCTGAATGCGCGGGAGATGGTCGAGTTCGCTCACGCAGTGAGATTGAAATCGAGATCCCAGCCGGAGTTGAAAGTGGAAATCGAATTCAAATGTCGGGTCGGGGCGAGGTTGGACCTGGCGGAGGTCGAGCCGGAGATCTCTATGTTGAAATTGAGGTCGCTGATCATGAGTACATAGTTCGAGATGGCGACGCACTACATATGCAGCTATCAATTCCCATGACTGCTGCAGCACTTGGCAGAAAAGTCGAAGTACAGACACTCGATGGCCCAGTTTCTATCGAGATCAAAGCTGGGACGCAGCCAGGAGCAGTTCATACGATTCGAGAACATGGCATGACTCGACTTCGAAGTGGTAATCGTGGCGATCTCTACATCCATATTGGTGTCGAAATTCCAACAAAACTAAGCAAAGAAGAGAGTGAACTTCTCGTTCGATTTGCTGAAGTGCATGATGATGCTTCGCATCAAGGAAAGCGAACTCAGATATCGAGCGGACAATCCCAAGGTTTCTTCTCACGTTTCAAAGAAGCGTTTCGAGGGTAGATGCTCTCGCTCTATCTAATTGATTCTGGCGAAGATGTGGCCCCGGGCTCTCGCCTAAGAATCGATGGCGATGAAGCCCACCATATGGTGAAAGTCGCGCGCCACAGTGTCGGCGATGAGGTCTCATTGAGTGATGGCAAGGGATTGATGGCACGGGTTGTAATCAGCGAGATAAGTCGAGAGGGAGTTACTGTTCTGGTGCACGAGGTTGAGAATCATGAACCACCTCGAATAGCTCTCTCGGTGATCCAAGCTTTAACCAAATCAGATCGCGCACACGAATGTATCGAACTTCTCGTGGAAGCTGGCGCTGATGAGATCATTCCTTGGCAGGCAACAAGAAGCGTTGGAAAGTGGCAAGGGCAAGCTTCACGCGAGAAGTGGAGTGAATGGATCCGCGGCGCTGTAAAGCAGAGCCGCAGAAACCGAATTCCTGCCCTTGGTGACTTGATAAGTTCGAGCGCCGATCTCAAACTTTCCTCTGAGAAATCAATTCTCATTGTCTTTGATGAGAATTCTCCACACCGACTTGATGTCAATCTCAAAGATGAACTGAATAATCGGGAAGATGTCGATCGAGTATTTCTCGTTATAGGTCCAGAAGGTGGAATTACCCCTGAAGAACTTAGCTCACTTTCGAATATGGGCGGTATTACTTTGCGACTTGGTGGCCCAGTACTTCGCTCCGCGCATGCAGGAGCAATAGCACTTGCTGGAGTGCAGAGCGCACTTTCAATCTGGCGTTAAGGGGAATTGCTTTGCGATAAATGACATCAATCCAGTGGCTCCAACTCACATTTTGATTATCCCGAAGAGACATTTTGAGAATGCAGCGGAGGCGGCGCGAGTTGAGCCTGAGGTCTTAGTCTCTCTCTTTGCCTTGGCTGATGAGATTGCCACAAGTCGATCGCTAGATGGTTATCGCACCGTATTCAATACTGGTGCTAGCGTGGGACAGAGCGTCTTTCATGCCCATCTTCACCTTTTGGCAGGTCGCTCCTTCACGTGGCCGCCCGGATAACTTGGCTTCACCTTCTTTGAGTATTTCCACTAAAATCTGGCCTAATGGATAAGACCGTCATCGCAGTTCCCACCTCTGTTCCCATGGTGACCGTGACGGGTCCAGGGGATGCCTATCTCACTCAATTTGAAAGCGCTTTTCCTGAACTTGGCATCACTGTTCGCGGAAATGAATTCAAAGTTCGTGGACCTGAGGATTCAATCTCAGAGTTTCGCTCGTTGATCTCAGAGTTATTGATAGTGATTAGAGCCGGCCAAATGTTGAGTGACGATGCGGTCGCGCGATCAATTGCAATGATTCGAGGAAAGAGTAGCGAGAAGCCCGGCGAGGTTCTATCACTCAATATCTTGAGCAATCGCGGCAAGACAATCAGGCCAAAAACTGCCAATCAAAAGCGTTATGTTGAATCAATAGATCAGAACACGATTACCTTCGGTATCGGCCCAGCTGGAACGGGTAAGACCTATCTTGCCGTAGCAAAAGCAGTTCAAGCGCTTCAGGCAAAACAAGTCACTCGAATCATTCTCACGAGGCCGGCGGTGGAAGCAGGAGAGCGGCTGGGATTCCTACCAGGAACACTTCACGAGAAAATTGACCCTTATCTTCGTCCACTCTTTGATGCACTCCACGACATGATCGACCCCGACTCGATTCCAAAATTGATGGGAAATGGAACTATCGAGGTTGCGCCGCTTGCCTATATGCGCGGCAGGACGCTCAATGATGCTTTCATCATCTTGGATGAGGCACAGAACACCTCACCTGAGCAGATGAAGATGTTTCTGACTCGTCTTGGCTTCAACTCGAAGATGGTGGTCACTGGTGATGTGACTCAGGTTGATCTACCAAGTGGAACTAAATCCGGCCTTCGAACCATCCACGATATATTGAACGGAATCAGCGACATCACTTTCATAGAGCTTGAGTCATCCGATGTAGTCCGCCATCGCCTGGTCAGCGACATCGTCGATGCGTATGCCCGTTTTGATGTTGCCAAGATGCCACGTCGCCAACAAAACCTCTGAATTCATCCAAAGATGCCGATTGAGATCTCGAATGAGAGCGATACTCCCTGCGATGAGGCAGCATTAGTCTCACTTGCAAAGTACGCGATTTTTAAGATGCGTCTACATTCAGAGTCAGATCTTGGAATCCGATTGGTTACAGCGACAGAGATGACTTCACTCAATAAGGAATGGATGGGTGAAGATGGTGCGACAGATGTGCTCTCATTCCCCATTGATGAGATGCGAGCCGGGCAGAGCGATCCCGGCGTAATAGGAGACATCGTCCTCTGTCCAAGTTATGCCATCGGCAACGCAGTAAAGATTGGAAAGACTCTGGATGAAGAGCTTCAACTCCTCACTGCCCATGGAATCTTGCATCTACTCGGTTATGACCACAGAAATACGCCTGATGAGAAGGCGATGTTTGCATTGCAGGAGGAGATTCTGAGAGAGTGGCGTTCTCTCCCATGATCATCTCGGTGATTCTTCTTCTCGCACTTGCCAGTTTCCTGGCCGGAAGTGAGGCTGCTCTTAATTCGGTAAGCCGCGTAGCCGTTGATGCCATCTCTGAACGTTCCAAATCACGTGGTGCAATGGTCGCCCGTATCGTTAAGGATCCTGCGCGTTACCTCAACGTTGTTCTCCTAGTGCGTAAAGCTGCAGAACTCACCGCCACAGTCCTGGTAGCCGAGGCTTTGATTGTGGAAATGGAGAACGATCTTGCCGCGGTTGCTCTCG
>RGOY01000002.1 GCA_010028225.1 Actinomycetota bacterium | reverse complement strand
ACCCAGCAAAGATATTTATGGGCGACTCCGGATCGATGTTCTTAGGTTTAATGCTCGGCGCTTCTGCGATTACGTTAACTGGGCAATTTGATCCAAATGCAATCTCTTCTGAATCCACAGGCCCAACTTTTTTGCCATTGCTTCTACCATTTGCAGTGCTAGCCATTCCATTATTTGATTTTGGTTCGGCAGTGATTCGTCGAGTGCGTGCAGGGCGAAGTCCATTTGCACCAGATAATGAACATTTACATCACAAACTTTATAAAGCAGGAAACTCAAAGCTGCGCACCGTAATCATTATGTATTTATGGACTGCAGCTATCGCATTTCCGGTAACAACTTGGGCGTTCGCACCTTTGTGGGCAGCGATTTTAGTGGCGCTAATTTTCGGTGGAAGTTCGGTTTTATTAATGAAGAGAAAGAGTGCAAAAGTTGGATAAAGATCCAAATGTAATAATGATGAAAGGTGCGCTGAAGCCATCTTTAATTGTTGGCGTGCTTGGATTAATTATTTCAACTTGGCAGCAGGGCAGCGCCGGTTTATATGGTGCGCTTCTTGCGCAACTAGTAGTTTTAGTATTCTTCTTGGTAAATATCGGCGTCGCTTCAATGACTAAAAATGTAGATCCAATTGCCACCATGGCGCTTGCAATGTTTAGTTACTTCTCAAAGATTCTGATACTTGGCGCCATGATGTTTGTAATTGGTAAGTTCACAAATAATTCAGATATCAATCGCCTCTCATTCGGGCTAACGGCGATAGCGTTGACCTTTGCCTGGCTCGGTGGCGAAATTCGCGCCTACTTGAAGCTCAAACTTCACCTGCCATTACCAGGAAAGTAATCTGCGGCTAGACTGCGCTCCATGAATAAGGACGAGAACGCGCTCTGGTCGATCTTTGGATATCTGCTATCTGGGCTTTTGGTCTGGGGCGGTATTGGGTATTTCGTCGATCGCTGGCTTGGGTATGACCGAGTCTTCACCTTGGTGGGGCTTCTTCTGGGGATGGGGTCGGCCCTTTATCTCGTCTGGCTTCGCTTCGGCCGGCATTCAGGATAGAAATCACATCATCGGACCCCTTTGAATCAGGGGCCCCGCTCATCATTAGCACTTTTCGATTTTTCTCTAAGCACCTTCCTGATTTAGGGTTACCCCGCATCCCCACGCTCCAGAAGCATCGAGCACCTGCGATGGCCAAGGGCTTAATCACCTACGTAGCTGGAAATCTTTGGGAGAACTGTGCGACTGATTCACGCCGCAACAGGCGAAGGATTCAATCCGCCGTCGGCGAAAGACTTTGAACTCCCGCCATTCATCGAAGGCGTCGACTGGGCAACAAAGCCAATCCTGCTCGCGTTTCTCTCCGTCATCTTCATCTCGGTTTTCTTTATCGCGGCTTCTCGCAAAGCTGCAGTTGTACCTTCAAAGCTCCAGTTCGCAGGTGAAGGTGTCTACAACTTTGTCCGCGAAGGTTTGGGTCGAGAGATCATCGGACATGACTTCCTTAAGTTCGTTCCCTATCTCTTCACTCTCTTCACTTTCATCTTGGTCAATAACTTCTTTGGCATCATTCCATTCCTTCAGTTTCCGACGATGTCTCGCGTCTCGTTCCCATATGTTCTCGCGGCAATAACTTTCTTTATCTTCCATTATGTTGGAATCAAAAAGCAGGGAATCGTCAAATATCTGCGCGAGATTATGTTCATGCCCGGAGTGCCAAAACCCGTTTATATTCTGCTGACTCCGATTGAGATTGCCACATACTTCTTGGTCAGACCTCTGACGCTCTCACTGCGTCTCTTTGCAAATATGTTTGCTGGCCACCTCCTGCTCTTGGTCTTCTTCCTTGGCGGTGAGCACCTGCTTAATGGAGTACTCGGCCTCAAACTTGTCAGTCCATTCGCATTTGTGATCGGTATCGGGCTCACATTCTTTGAATTCATGGTGCAGGTCCTGCAGGCCTACATCTTCACTCTTTTGACAGCGCTCTATATCGCAGGAGCGCTTGCGGACGAACACTAAGAAAAGAATCGAATAGCGATATTCGAGCGAAAAAAAGATTCCGGGTCGCGCTCGGCGGCACGGAGAGGTAAGGAAAGGTAAGAACCATGGAAGGTATGACAGGTACGCTCAATCTGGTCGGTTACGGCCTATCGGCGATCGGACCGGCAATTGCAACCGGCATGATTTTCGCCGCATACATCAACGGTGTCGCGCGTCAGCCTGAGGCACGATCGGTACTGCAACCGATTGCATTCCTCGGCTTCGCACTTGCTGAAGCGCTCGCGCTCTTCGGTCTCGTCTTGGCATTCGTTCTCTAGTCGCTGACCTCTAGTAGCCATCCTCTAGAAGCGAAAGTCGTCAAAGAAAGTGGGAAAGATGTCATCTTTAGCAGCAGGTGGTGAGGTCAATCCGCTCATCCCGCATACAGCTGAGATCATCGCAGGTTTGATTGCGTTCTCGTTACTGTATTTCGTCTTGCGCAAGAAAGTGACGCCGATGTTTGAGAAAGCATTTGCGGCACGGACTGAAGCGATTCAAGGTGGAATAGAGAAAGCGGAGAAGGCCCAGCGCGAGGCAGAAGCGGCGTTGCAGATGTACACCAAGCAACTCGCAGATGCTCGCGGTGAAGCACAGACGATTCGAGAAGAAGCTCGCACTCAAGGAGCAGCGATTCTCGATGAGATGCGCGCAAAAGCCCAAGAAGAAGCATCTCGGATCACTGCGTCAGCTCAAGCCGCGATTGAAGCAGAACGTCAGCAAGCGATCACCTCTCTTCGAAATGAAGTGGGAGCGCTTGCCACAGAACTCGCCTCAAAGATTGTTGGTGAGGCTCTTGATGACCAAGTCAGACAGAGTCGCATCGTTGACAGGTTCCTTGAGGATCTCGAGAAGAGCAAGAAGTAGTCGAAGGAGAGAAGGAGAGTGATGACAAGCAAGGATCTTTCGGGCTCAAGCAAGAGCTCCTTTGCCGCGCTTCGCATCTCACTCGACTCTGCCCTTAAGGCCAAGAGTGCGAAGGAGAGTGAAGTCGTTGCATCTGACCTCTTCGCTGTCGTGAGCGCTCTCGACTCATCGACGGGACTTCGTAGAGCTCTTACCGATCCAGCTCGTGATGGTGGCGCCAAGGCCAATCTGGTCCAAGATCTATTTGGGAAAGTGATTTCACCGAGCACACTTTCCCTGATCGAATCAGGCGTCTCACTGCGCTGGTCGACACCAAGTAATTTGGCAGATGCGATCGAGCGCCTCGCAGTCGAAGCGCTAGCAGCCTCAGCGGAAGCAGGTGGTGAGATCGATCGCGTCGAAGAAGAACTTTTTGCGATCGCTCGTCTCATCGCTTCAGAGAGTGAACTCAGATCCAATCTCAATGATGGGAAGTTCTCGCAAGAGGCGAAAGGCGCGCTACTTCGCTCAATCTTTGCCTCAGCAATCTCCTCAAGCTCTGCGAAAGTCCTTGATGCAATCATCGCTGGACGTCGTGGGAGATCATTTGAGCGGACTGTGGCCTTCTATGCCAACACAATCGTCGCTCGCAAAGAGCGAACAATCGCTCGCGTTACAAGCGCCGTCCCACTCGGCGATAAACAACGCACGCGACTTTCGGAAACGTTAGAGCGCCACTTCGGGCGACTCATTGATGGAACTGTGATCAGTCGGCTGGTCGATGCGAGCAGAGCGCTCGCGGGTCGCCAGGTGGCTGGCAAGAGATAAGTAAAGAGAGAGGGAAAACCATGGCGGATATCGCGATCAAGCCGGAGGCGATTCGTGATGCCTTAGCGAATTTCGTTAAGTCATACGATCCAAGCGTCGCATCACGGGATGAGATCGGCACCGTTGTCGAAGCAGGAGATGGCATCGCCAGAGTCGAGGGATTGCCTTCGACGATGACGAACGAACTCTTGAAGTTCGAGAATGGCACACTCGGTCTTGCACTCAATCTTGATGTGCGAGAGATCGGTGTCGTCATCCTCGGTGAGTTCACTGGCATCGAAGAAGGTACAACAGTTCGCAGAACTGGGGAGATCCTCTCAGTCCCAGTCGGCGATGCATTCTTGGGGCGCGTTGTTGATGCGCTCGGTCGTCCTATCGACGGCAAAGGTGAAATCAAGGCTGACGGTAACCGCGCGCTTGAATTGCAAGCGCCATCTGTCGTTCAGCGCCAACCAGTGAAGGAACCACTGGCAACCGGAATCAAGGCAATCGATGCGATGACTGCGATTGGTCGTGGTCAGCGTCAGTTGATCATTGGTGATCGTCAGACCGGAAAGACCGCCGTTGCGATTGACACCATCATCAACCAACGCGATAACTGGAAATCTGGCGATCCAAAGAAGCGCGTCAAGTGCATCTATGTCGCTATCGGCCAGAAGGGTTCAACCATTGCATCAGTTCGTGCCGCGTTAGAAGAAGCGGGCGCGATGGAATACACGACTATCGTCGCAGCCCCTGCATCAGATCCAGCAGGCTTTAAGTACCTTGCGCCGTACACCGGTTCTGCGATTGGTCAGCATTGGATGTACAAGGGCGATCACGTTCTTATCGTCTTTGATGATCTTTCCAAGCAAGCAGAGGCTTATCGTTCTGTCTCGCTCTTGCTTCGTCGTCCACCAGGTCGCGAGGCTTACCCAGGAGACGTCTTCTATTTACATTCACGTCTGCTTGAGCGTTGCGCGAAACTTTCGGATGAGATGGGTGGCGGGTCGATGACTGGACTGCCGATCATCGAGACAAAGGGAAATGACGTCTCTGCATTCATCCCAACAAACGTCATCTCGATCACCGATGGTCAGTGCTTCCTTGAGACCGACCTCTTCAACGCCGGTGTTCGTCCCGCGATCAACGTCGGTATCTCCGTCTCACGTGTCGGCGGTTCTGCGCAGACAAAAGCGATGAAGAAGATTGCAGGTCGACTCCGTCTTGATTTGGCGCAGTTTCGAGAGTTGGAAGCATTCGCCGCATTCGGATCTGATCTCGACGCTGCTTCAAAGGCACAGCTCGAACGTGGTTCGCGCCTCGTTGAGCTCTTGAAACAGGGTCAATACTCACCGTTCTCACTCGAGCGCATGGTCGTCTCGATTTGGGCAGGAACCACTGGTCAGCTCGATGAGATCCCTGTCGTTGACATTCGACGCTTCGAATCTGAGTTCCTTGATTTCATTGCTCGTGAACGAAAGGCGATCTTTGATGTGATTTCAGAGACGAAAGAGCTCTCTGATGACACCGTTGCAAAGATGACTGAAGCAATCACCGCGTTCAAGAAGCAGTTTGCTTCATCGGGTGCAGCAAAGGTCAACGAAGCTGAAGTCGCTGCTGAAGGTCCAGACGCTCAAGAGCAGATCACGAGGTATAAGAAGTAGATCATGGGCGCACAACTTCGCATCTATCGTCGACGTATTCGCTCGGTCAAAGCGACCAAGAAGATTACGCGTGCCATGGAATTGATATCGGCATCGCGGATCGTCAAGGCGCAACAACGAGTGTCGGCATCGACTCCTTATGCGAATGAATTGACTCGAGCAGTTTCGGCGATTGCCACCTTCTCGAATACAAATCACCCGCTTACCTCTACCTCTGAGAATCCAAAGCGCGCTGCAGTTCTGATCATCACTGCTGATCGAGGAATGGCTGGCGCATATTCGTCAGCGGCGATCAAAGAGGGCGATGGTCTGATCAACGGGCTGAAGGAGCGGGGTCTTGAGGTCAGTACCTATCTCGTCGGTAGGAAGGCAGTCAACTACTACAAGTTCCGCAATCGAAAGATCACGGGATCATGGACAGGATTCTCCGATAACCCTACCTTCGCTGATGCGAAGAAGGTCTCAGATGAATTGATCACTGCCTTCTTGAAAGATGCTCAAGTAGATCTTGCTGGTGTCGATGAGCTTCATATTGTCTACACCGAGTTCAAATCTATGATCACTCAGATTCCATTTTCGAAGCGGATGCTTCCACTTGAAGTGGTCGAGAGTGATGGACCTGCGCCAACAGGCCTACTTCCTATGTATGAATTCGAGCCGAATGCAGGAGAGGTGCTCAATGCACTCCTTCCTCGCTATATCGAGTCTCGTGTATATAACGCGATGTTGCAGAGCGCTGCCTCCGAGCACGCTGCGCGTCGTCGCGCTATGAAATCTGCAACGGATAATGCAGATGAATTAATCAAGTCACTGACCAGGTTGGCAAATGCAGCCCGCCAGGCAGAGATCACACAAGAGATCAGTGAAATCGTAGGCGGCGCAGATGCGCTGTCTTCAGCTAGTGCAGGGAGCGAATAATGAGCACCAAAACCGCCACAGGCCGTGTCGCACGCGTGATCGGTCCGGTCGTTGACATCGAGTTTCCATCCGATGCGATGCCCGCGATCTTCAACGCACTCACTGTCGAAGTGACGATCGGCGAGAGCAGCAGGAAGCTCACCCTCGAGGTGGCACAGCACATCGGTGAGAACCTCGTGCGCGCGATCTCGATGCAACCAACGGACGGCATGGTCCGTGGTGTTGAGGTGAGTGATACCGGTGCTCCGATTTCAGTGCCAGTCGGTGATGTGACAAAGGGTCACGTCTTCAATGCACTCGGTGAGTCACTTGATGTTCCTACCGCTTCACTCGATGTCAAAGAACGCTGGCCGATTCATCGCACCGCTCCCGATTTCGACCAGTTGGAATCTAAGACCGAGATGTTTGAAACAGGAATCAAGGTCATCGATCTACTCACTCCTTACGTTAAGGGTGGAAAGATCGGACTCTTTGGTGGTGCAGGTGTCGGAAAGACTGTTCTCATCCAAGAGATGATCTATCGCGTCGCTGAGAACTTTGGTGGCGTCTCCGTATTCGCAGGCGTTGGCGAACGTACTCGTGAAGGAAACGATCTCTTCCTCGAAATGACCGAGACTGGCGTCATCAATAAGACCGCCCTCGTCTTCGGACAGATGGATGAGCCACCAGGGACTCGACTTCGAGTCGCGCTCTCTGCGCTCACGATGGCCGAGTACTTCCGCGATGTACAGAAGCAAGATGTTTTGCTCTTCATCGACAATATCTTCCGCTTCACTCAGGCCGGCTCTGAGGTTTCAACTCTCCTTGGTCGTATGCCATCTGCTGTGGGATACCAACCAACACTTGCTGATGAGATGGGTGTGCTCCAAGAGCGCATCACCTCAACTCGTGGTCACTCGATCACATCGATGCAGGCGATCTACGTACCTGCCGATGACATCACCGATCCTGCGCCACACACAACATTTACCCACCTCGATGCAACGACAGTTCTCTCTCGTCCGATTTCAGAGCTCGGTATCTATCCAGCTGTGGATCCACTTGATTCGACATCTCGAATCCTTGATCCTCGCTATATCGGTGAGAACCACTTCCGTGTTGCTAACCGAGTGAAGCAGATCCTGCAGCGTTACAAGGATCTGCAAGACATCATCGCGATCCTTGGTATCGATGAACTCTCTGAAGAGGATCGAATTCTCGTTGGTCGCGCACGACGTATCCAGCGCTTCCTCTCGCAGAACACATTCGTCGCGAAGGTCTTCACTGGTATCGATGGCTCCTTCGTTACTCTCGCTGAGACGATCGCAGCATTTGATGCGCTCGCCAATGGCGATTACGACCATGTGCCAGAGCAAGCATTCTTCATGTGCGGTGGGCTCGATGATGTCGAGCGCAAAGCAGCGGAGTTGGCAAAGGCCTAAACCATGGCGCAACTGCGAGTCGAGTTAGTTTCACCTGAGAAGCGGGTGTGGAGTGGTGATGCGAGCATGGTTTCAGCTCGCACGCTCGAAGGCGATATCGGTATATTGCCGAACCACGCACCGCTCTTTGGTGTGCTGGTCGATGGTGAGGTTCGAATCAAGGCGGTGGATGGCAATGAGACATCATTCAATGTACATGGTGGTTTTATCTCCGTTGCAAACAATCGCGTCTCGATTCTCGGCGAAAGCACCGATTAGAACTTCTCGCTTATCTCTCGTAGTTGCAGTCCTTGTATCTCTTATTGCTTCACTTAGTTTCGCCTCGAGTGCAACTGCCCATCAACCAGTGCTCCTTACTGCCTCGGCCAGCAATAGCGAGAAGAGCCCGATCTTGCTCGACGGCACGGTTTCATTCGCCGTCTACGCCACAATGAAGAAATCAAAAGAAGTAAGACATTTCCGATTCAACCATAAAGCTGGCGATCGACTCGATCTTCAATATCTGATTCCTGATGATCTCATCATGAAGAAGATGACCACTCGAAATCTTCCACAAGTTGTTCTGATTGATCCAAACGGCAAGAAAGAAGAGATTAAGCCTAAAGAGCGGACATATTTCTTCGAGCCTTATGGTGGTAAGGGTTACTTCTATATCTCACGTATCTCAACACCGGCTACTGCGGGCACCTATACCGTTGCGATCACGTCGAAGCGGGCATCGAGCGTGGTCATCGCCGTTGGCATCAAGGAGATTCCTGGAGATGTCTTGGCATTTGGTTCGGGAAGTGAGAGATGTCCGGTCAAGATCTCCGGTGAAGTAGAGATCTCGCCAACACGAGCAGGCCAGCTTGTTGGGATGAGTGAAGAAGAAGCCAAACTCTGTGCCTCTATTAATGGCTGGAGTTATCGAATCGGAAAACGAGATGGGCAGGACTTTGCAGTGACTATGGATTTCAGATCAGATCGAGTCACTGTCTCGATTCTCTCTGGAGTAATTACAGAGATAAACGTTGGCTAACTAGCAATCTTCTTCGCTCACTCCACTCGGGTGACATCAGCGCCGAGCGAGCGTAACTGTTCTGCGAAATTTGGATAACCACGGTCGATATGAAAACCACCTTCGACCATAGTGATGCCATCTGCTACTAATGCGGCAAGGACAAGGCCTGCACCCGCTCGAATATCAGTGGCAACTACGGGTGCGGAAGAGAGATGGTCTATTCCTCGTGTAGCTGCATGATGTCCATCGACGCGAACATTTGCACCAAGGCGAAGAAGTTCGTTGACGAAGATGAATCGACTCTCGAAGACATTTTCGGTCACGATCGCATCACCATCGGCAATGGCATTCATCGTGATGATGAATGGTTGTAAATCAGTGGGAAAGCCGGGGTAGGGGAGGGTGGAGACATCAATTGCTTTCGGGCGATGTTCCATTCGAACTCTCACGCCATCGTTTGTTGTCGTGACCACCGCTCCAGCGCTCACTAGTTTCTCCAGAGGCACCTCAAGATCACTTGCTCTACAACTGTGAATCCTGATATCGCCTTGAGTTATCGCAGCGGCAAAGGCCCAGGTACCCGTGACGATTCGATCAGGAATCGTGGCATGTGTAGTTGGTTTCAGTGAGGCAACACCACGAATCGTGATGGTCGGTGTTCCTAGACCTTCGATATCTGCTCCCATAGAGATTAAGAATTCGCCAAGGTCGACGACATCGGGTTCGCGCGCGGCGTTATCAAGAACAGTGATTCCTTGAGCCAAGACTGCTGCTGTCATGATGTTCTCAGTCGCGCCAACGCTAGGAAAATCTAAAGAGATCTCAGCACCATGAAGACCATTATCAGCTTCGGCAATGACATAACCATGTTCGTTATGCACCTTGGCACCCATCTCGACGAGTCCTCTGATGTGATAATCGAGTCCTCGAGAACCGATTGCATCGCCGCCAGGAAGTGCAACTTCAGCTTCGCCACATCGAGCTACTAGTGGTCCAAGGACATTTATTGAGGCACGCATCTTTCGAACTAAGTCATAGTCGGCCCGATGAGTTGGCTTTTCCGGAACGTCGATTGAGACTTCTCCGTTTTTAATATCGCGTTCAACCCGGCAACCAAGGCGAGTCAATAACTCAGCCATTATCTTCACATCCGCGATATCAGGAACATTGGTCAATCTCGAAAGACCTGGAGCCAGGAGGGCCGCTGCCATCAATTTCAAAACGGAATTCTTCGCACCCGATACCTTCACATCACCATGAAGATGTGCGCCGCCGACAACACGAAAACGATCTCCCTCGCGGGCAGGCTGCGCCATAACACCTCCAATTGGCCGTGGACTTGCGACCGTGATGCGGTTGAGTGGAGTCTACTCGTCGCAACTTTTTTCATCACGGGTGAAGCGGAGGTCGATTGGCTGATCAACTCCCGCTCTAATAGGCTCATCTCATGGTCAATCTGACAAGGATTTATACCAAGACCGGTGATGATGGAACTACCTCACTTGGCGATGGTTCGAGAACTTCTAAAAATGATCCTCGCCTAGAGGCTTATGCCACGGTCGATGAAGCGAATTCGACAATAGGAGTAGTCCTTGCTTCTGACCAACTTCCTGAAGAGATTCGAAAGTTATTGGTGCGAATCCAAAATGATCTCTTTGATGTTGGTGCTGATCTCTGCACTCCGGTGATTGATAATCCACCACACGAACCACTTCGCGTGATTGAATCTCAAGTCGAGCATCTTGAAAAGCAGATTGATCTCTATAACGCTGAGCTTGCACCGCTTCGCTCTTTTGTCTTGCCTTCCGGGACGATTGAAGCATCACATATGCATGTAGCTCGAACTGTGGTGCGTCGTGCTGAGCGTTGTACCTGGAGCGCGATTCATGCTTTCGGAACTGGAGTCAATCCACTCACTGCCAAATACCTCAATCGTCTTTCAGATCTTCTCTTCGTCTTGGCCCGATACGTCAATAAGGCGATCGGCGATCAACTCTGGGTACCTGGAGCGAACCGGGAGTAGTCAGCTATAGCTGAGAGCTTTCAATAATGGATCGAGCTATTGCAACTTGGTCCTTGAAGACCATCAATCGAGGTCCCGAGGTAGTTTGAACCAAGTTAGCTTTGATTCCTGAATTCTTTAGTTTCTCTTTGAGCATCTGCCCTTCTATGTGGTTGAGCGGCTCTGCCACAGATTCCAACATCCCGTATTCGCTTTCATCTCCGATTCTGCTTGGTCGCTCCACGACGGATTTGCCGCGAGCAAAGGCCCATTTGAGCATCAGCATCAAGAAGATGAGAGCGAAGAAACCACCAAATGATGTGAGAAAAAGTTGATTGTCGATTCCGCCGAGCATCAGCTTCGATCAGGGAACGGCAGATAGGTATTACCTGACTTCCCTTTCGCTCCGCTTCGATGACATGTGACATTGATATTGGTGACGCGAACTCGCTCGGCAATTGGCTCACTACTTATCAAAAGTATGACTTTCTGAGCTTTGGAATCAGTGCCACTGCTCTTGGTAGTGAGGGATCCATAGGATGTAGTTGTCATAGTGTCGCTGGTTTTCGGTCCAGTGACAGTTGAAAGAACTTCCCACCATAAACATTTTGACTCTGAGGCGACGACGACCGAGCCGCAAGCAAAGTCAGCACATGGCTTGATTGCTTCAAAGAGTGAAGACTTTGCCGAAACAAGGCCAGCAAGTTCCTTCTTCGTTGGGATTTTTGCGTAGATGCCATTGGTCTCTTTGAAACCCTTAGGTGGCCACGATGGCGGGGGAGAGATCTGCGGATTGAGTCGTTGCTTTCGCTCCTTCTTCGTCTCCTTTTTCTTCGCAGAATCCTCAATCTCATCCTGCGCAGTGAGCGCCACTGTGGCAGTCAGATTGAATGTGGTCAAAGTCGATAGGAGTGAGAATGTAAGTGCCAGAGCGATCAGTAACTTGCGCGGTGAACCCTGACTCTTCATCGTCGCATCCACTTGAAAGTCTTGATGGCGATAAGAGTTCCAACGATTGTCCAGAGTGTCAGGATCATTGCGATTTTCCCTAGCTCGAACTCGCCAGCGACTTCTTGAGTTGCAAAGCTATCTGGCAAGAAGACATACCGCATTCCTTGCGTAAGCCATTTGAGTGGGAAGATGGCGGCGAACTGTTGCATCCATCCGGGAAGCTGACTGAATACAAAGAAAACTCCACTAAAGAATTGCAAGATAATGACAATCGGCGATACCACTGCAGATGCCGCCCGACCGCTCTTTGGTACCGATGAGAATGCGATCCCAAGGACCGTTGCTGACAACGATCCCAACAAGACGATCCAGGCAAATGCCAACCACTTTGAGCCGAACTCTGGAATCTCTAACCCAAAGAAAAGTGAGCCGAAGAAAAGTAGTAGCACTATCTGTAGTGACATGGAATAAGCGACCTGGATGCTCTTTCCGATGAAGTACGAGGAGATAGGCATCGGAGTGCCACGAAGGCGCTTGAGTGCACCCGAATCTCGCTCCATAGGGATTGTGATAGCGAGATTTTGGAAGCCAGAGTTAACCAACCCCGAAGCAATCATCCCTGCAACAAAGTACTGACTGAAGGTAACTGACGGCGCAATCTCATCATCGAATATCGAACCGAAGATAAAGAGGAGAATGACCGGAAACGCAATGGTGAAGACCACTGCTTCGCGGGCGCGATTGAATTGTTTGATCTCAAGAATCCCTCGGTTCACTCCGATTCGAAGCGCTTGGACCACGCGGCTCATCGAGATTGCCCGATCATTCGCAGATATATCTCTTCCAAAGTTGGTCGCTTGACTGAGAGCGCAGGAATCTCGCCATCAAACTCATTGAGAAGGCGTCGAAGAATAGAAGTGGGATCTACTGCCGACTCCTCTCTCAGGACGCCTGACTTATCTCGCCAACTCACCATTGCTAATGCTTGCTCGCGACCACCGAGAGTTGCAGGCGTGGCGACTTCAATCAACTTACCTTCTGTAATCACGCCAACCCGATCGGCGAGAGCCTCGGCTTCATCGAGATAGTGAGTAGTCAAAAGGATTGTTGTTCCATCTTCCTTCAAAGTCTTGATGAGATCCCAAAAGGCTCGTCGAGCCTGCGGATCAAAACCTGTAGTTGGCTCGTCCAAGAAAAGAAGTTCTGGTGTTCCAACGAGACCGAGCGCCACATCTAGTCTTCTTCGTTGACCGCCGCTGAGAGTGTGAACTCTGTACTTGCGTTTATCATCGAGCCCCACAGCTTCAATCAACTGGTCGAGATCTCGCCTTCTCGAGTAATACTTGCTGAAATGAGAGATGCTCTCTTCCACTGTGAGATCAGCGCCATCAGCGCTATCTTGCAAGACGATGCCGATGCGATCGCGCCAGGCATTTGCGACGTCGCCACGCGTTGCTGGATCGAAACCTAGGACAGAGACTTCGCCAGAGTCACGTGATCGGTACCCTTCAAGAATCTCGACAGTAGTTGTCTTTCCCGCACCATTAGGACCAAGGAGGGCAAAGATCTCCCCTTCTTCAATGGTGAGATCAAGTGAGTCAACGGCAGTAAGGGATCCATAACTCTTTCGCAAACCCTTGACCTGAATCACGTTTTTTGCCGGTGGCACTGCCTCAGGATAGTCGGGAGAATAGGGGTATGCCTCGTCGTAAGAAGAACGCAGTGGGACGTGGAAAGCGTAACCACGAGCGAGTCAGTGATGATGAGAGAGTCGAGTTCTCAGGTAGCGATCAGATCGAAGAGCATGATGATGGAATCTTTCATGTCAGACGATTGACTGGTTCCTCTTCTGTGAAGAGTTATCGATGTCCTGGTTGTGATCAGATGATTCCTAAGGCGACGCCACATGTTGTTGCTTGGCTTGAGCATGATGCTGAGACAAGGCGCCATTGGCATACGCCATGTTGGAGCGCTCGAGGCAGACGAGCGCCAAAAGTCGAGAGAAGTAGGAACGCTCCGAAGTTTTGATTAGCCGATACTGCGGCCGTGAAGTAACTTGATAAGTCGGATAATGAGTCGATCCGCAAAATGTGAACGTCTAAATGTGGTGAAGCCCATCGGCATCTGGAAACGAGCTCTCACGATAGAACGAGGGTATGTGAATTCAAGGAGTCCTTCAGGACCATGGATGCGACCGTAACCACTTTCCTTGACGCCACCAAATGGCACTGATGCAACAGCTGCAAATGAAATCACGCTATTTATCGAAACCATTCCGCATCGAAGTTGCGATGCGATGCGCTCGCCGTTTCGCTTCGACCAGACTGCTGCTCCTAGGCCGTAGTTGGTGTCATTGGCGCGGGTGATTGCTTCTTGCATATCTCGTACTCGATTGATGACCAGAGTCGGACCAAAGGTCTCTTCTTGAATTGCGCGAGAGGATTCATCGAGATCTGTGATGATGACCGGCTGTACATACTTTTCGCCGACTGAATCTAGGCCGCCAAGTTTGAATGTTCCACCTTTCGCTTCTGCATCGGCAATATGTTCTCTAATGACCTTGAGTTGTGAAGGCATTGTTGCGGGCCCGTATTGCACGCCGACCTTTACCTGCTTTGCAAGTGCTGTGATCTCGTTGATGAATTGATCGGCTACTTTCTCGTGAACATAGACTCGTTCTGCGCCGATACAAGTCTGTCCTGCATTGGATAGCCCAGACCAGAGGATGTTCTCAGCCGCAACTTTGATATCAGCATCTTGATCAACGAGTGCTGCGTCTTTGCCGCCACATTCCAGGACTACAGGGATCATCCGCTCAGCACAACTCGCTGCAACCTTCTTTGCAGTGCGAGTTGATCCGGTGAAAGAGATCTTGTCGACTGCGCTCTCTGTAAGAAAGCGACCTGTCTCGCGCTGTCCAGTGACAGTTGTGAAGATATCTGGAAAAGGTGCGACCTTTGCGAAAGATTCAGCGAGCCACAGTCCAACCCCAGGTGTGAACTCACTTGGCTTGAAAACAACAGTATTTCCTGCTGCTAGTGAGTAGGCGATAGATCCCATGGGTGTGAAGACTGGATAGTTCCATGGACCGATCACTCCGATAACGCCATAGGGAAGTCGCTCGACTGTTGCACTCATATTGGCCATCAAGAGTCCTGGACTTCGCCGTTGTTCACTGAGAATCAACGAAGCATTCTTTGCTGCCCAACCAAGGTGTCCGATAGCTAGAGTGAATTCAAGTTTTGCATCACTCTCTGGTTTTCCAGTCTCTTCGTAGATCCACCATGCGCCTTCATCGATATGGTCAGTCAGATACTTCGCCCACTTGAGAAGTACCTTTCTACGACCTCGAAAACCCAGGGCTTGCCACGATGACGAAGCCACCCTTGCTTTGGCGACTGCAAGATCAACGCTCTCCTTGGAGAAATCGGGATAGCGGGCAACTTCAACGCCAGTTGCCGGGTTATGTGAGAAGAAATACGGGTCAAGAGAGCTCTTGGCTGAACTGAGATCGGTACTCATAACGCAAGCAAGCCTACGCGCAGAATCTAGACTCGACCATGTGAGTGAGGTTATTCGCCCAAGTACCGTCCTTCCAGCGCAGCGTCTCGCGCATACCTTTACGACCGCAGACGGGCTTCGCCTCATCGGCGAGATCGCCACACCGAATGGTCCCGTGGCGGGAAATCTCGTGATGCTCCATCCGTTGCCCACACATGGCGGAATGATGGATAGCCATCTCTACAAGAAGGCAGCGAATCGACTTCCTGCGATGGCAGGACTTCGCATTATTCGGTTTAACACTCGCGGGACGGCGAGCGAGGCTGGAAGAAGTGAAGGGCATTTCGACGAGGGTAACGCCGAACGCCTTGATGTCGAAGCGGTTATCTCAGATATTGCATCCCGATTCAGCGAACCACTCTGGGTCGTTGGCTGGTCTTTCGGCACCGATCTTGCACTTCGCTATGCACGTGATGCACGAGTAAGAGGTTTGATACTTCTGAGTCCACCACTTCGCACCTCAACCGAGAGCGATTTGAAATTCTGGGGAGAAGATGGAAGACCAGTGATCGCATTGGTTCCAGAACTAGATGATTATCTCCAGCCAGATGAGGCGCGCAGACGCTTTTCACTGATCCCACAAGCAAAAATAATTGCTGGTGAAGGGATCAAGCATTTATGGGTAGGAGAGCCTGCTGTTTACCGCGCACTGACTGAGATAACTCAAGCAATCAATCCGAGCGCCTTGCCACTTCCCACAGAAATTTAACTGCGATCACTCTTGGGAAAGACGACCTCTTCAAGAATAAGTAAAAGTGCGGCAGCCATAGGTACGGCCAAGATTGCGCCGATCAAGCCAAAGAGCGCCGAGCCAAGTAACGCTGCAACAATAGTGACGATCCCAGGAATCGATAGTGATCGCTTCATGATTCGAGGCATTACGAGGTAGTTCTCAATCTGTTGATAGATCGCATAACCAACGAGCGCTGCGATTGCGGTACCTAGTGATTGAGTTAGCGCAACAAGGGTAAAGATTGTCGCACCGATGAAATGACCAACAAGTGGGATCAATCCAGCAAAGAAGACAACCATGCCAAGGGCCGCGGCATAAGGAATGTCCAGAATGAGCCCGTAGAGCGTAATGAAAAGAGCAGCAGTAGCGGCAATGAGTATCTGGCTTCCGACGAATATTCCGATGCGATTGGTGATTGCATCACCGATTGCTGAGACTCGATTGCGCCGCGAAGCTGGGGCTAATCGATAGATCACGCTAAGAAACTTAGGAAGAGCGGCCATGAAGTAGAGCGTCAAGACGAAGACGGTGAGTAGCGCGAAAGTTCCTGAAAGCACGGTCTTTCCGACTCCGATGACTCCGCCATACAAGGTGGCAAAGAGTTGACCGCCTGAAATCCACTCTTGCGCCTGTGCAACTAAGTTGTCGATCACCTGATATTGATCATTGAGCCTTGCGATCTGTCGATTGTTTGTCAGGCTCTGGATGGTCTCGGGAAGACTCTGTATGAAAAGGTCAACTTGGCGGATCACTGGGGGAATCACCAGAATGATGAAGAGGAAAGCAGTTGCGATGACCGAGAGAGCGACGATAAATATGGAAAGCCCACGACGAAGGCCACGCTTGACGAAGAATTCAATCGCTGGGTTAAGACCGGCAGCAAGATAGATAGAGATGATCAAGAGAATAAAGACATCACTTGCTGAGGCGAGGGCTCGCAACAGCGTTATCGCAATCACTGCGCCGGATGCCGCGAGGAAACCAAAGTAGAAAGGGTGAGCAGTGTTTATCGGGCTTCCCGGAACACCAAAATCCTCAAGACTCTTAACAGGAGATGAACTCTTACTGTCAGTGCTTGTCGAGCGTGTCAAACGAGCAATAGGACTCTTGATTCTTGGATTACGTTGATTCTTTGCCTTCGTAACCTTTGCCACAGTGCGCAGTCTAGTTTGACTTAAACATCTTCCGATCGATTCTCCTAGAATCTGCGAGTGTCTCGCTCACCACAACACCGCATTAATGACTCTCATCCCGAGGCACTTCGCATCACGGGACTTGGCGATGAAATCTCAGCGCTCTCGCATCTTCCCTGGGAGGTTGCGCTCGAAGAGTGGCCTGAGGATCCGACCCTTGCCCAACAACGCGGTATCTCTCGCCACATCGTTCGACTTGTTCGTGCCCAGAGTGAAAGTGCTAGCAGTGAGGGCGAGATTTACGCCATTAAAGAGACCAATGATGAGTTCGCCAATCGTGAGTATCAGATCCTTCGCGAGTTAAGCCATCGTGGAGCTCCCTCGGTAGATCCGATTGCCGTTGTCACGGGGCGACAGAGCGATCAAGGCGAAGAATTGCCATCAGCTCTCGTGACTCGATTCCTTCCTTTCTCATTGCCGTATCGCGTAGTGCTGAGCGGGGTAATTGGCGGCAAAGTGACCGGTAGCGAGATTGAGAATATGGCTAACGCACTTGCACTCCTGCTTGTGCGACTGCATCTCTTGGGATTCTGGTGGGGGGATTGCTCGCTTTCGAACACATTGTTTCGTCGCGATGCCGACGGTTATGCCGCCTACCTTGTCGATGCGGAGACTGGGGAGTTTCAAGATCGTCTCAGTAACGGACAGCGCGAGCATGACTTGCAGATCGCCCATTTCAATGTGGCAGCAGAACTCGAAGACATCACCCTCTCTGAAACGATCTTTCCCGGGCTAGATCCAGTTCGAGCAAGTGATGGGCTCTTGCGAAGATATCGAAGACTCTGGAGCGCGCTGACAGAGCCACAAAGTCTTGATGCATCCGATCGACATGCAGTTGAGCGAGCGATGAGATCTGTACAAGATTTAGGTTTCGCAGTTGAAGAGGTTGAAGTCACGTTCGATGGCGAAGGTCATCGACTCAATTTCCGTCCGAAAGTTGTTGCACCGGATTATCACAAGCTGAGGTTGCAAGAGTTGATGGGGCTTTCAACCGAGGAGATACAGGCCAAACGAATACTCGCATCCTTTGATCGGTACTACCAGAGAATTAAAGAACCTCGTCCTTCGATCGCAGAAGTTGCTCCAATTTGGCTAGATGAAGTTTTCAATAGAGTCATAAACCAAATTCCAACGACATTGCGGGGACGAGTGGAAGATGCGCAAGTCTTCCATGAGGTACTGGAACATCGTTGGTATCTCGGTGAGAAGGCAGGTGGGGATGTGGGACTTGATTTTGCCACTGCCGATTACATCAAATCGATTCTGCCTTATCGCATGGATGCAGGTTCGACCAACTCCACGAGTACGCCACCACAGTCCTTAGGGTGAATGAAATTAATTTTTGAATTGGCAGTTCCTCGTTGAGCAGTCGTGTAGAGCAAGCGCATTCCAAGTTTTGTCACTGCACTCATCGCCGCCTCGATATCCCTCACTCGATAGGCAAGTTGTTGGACTCCTGGTCCTCGCTGATCTAGAAAACGGGCAATGGCAGATGTTGGATCAGTCGGTGCGAGAAGTTGAATCGTCGAATCACCAATCCTGACCATCGCTTCTTCGACTTTCTGCGCCTCGTTCTTCTCTCGATGAACGAGCGTCGCGCCAAAAGAAAGGCGATAGAAAGCGATTGCTTCTTCAAGATTCGAGACCGCTACTCCCACATGATCGATACCGATAATTCCCGGAATCGCTTCAGCGAGAGCACCATCACCAGAGCCATCGGGCGCGTTACTGTGGAGAGCATCGCTCATATGTCGTATCGTGTCAGGTATGTCGCCTGCAGACAAAGCACCCGCTCTGGCGCGCCTTGCTACCTTGATGGAGAAAATCGAGAGTGGCGATCACCGCGCTCTCGCACGAGCGCTCTCCATCGTTGAAGATGAAGATCTCTCTGCTTCTTCACTGGAGGGCGAATTTGGCAAAGCCTCAGATGTTCGTATTCTCGGCATCACAGGTTCACCGGGTGTCGGCAAGTCCACAACGACAGCGGCATTGATTACCTTTCTTCGCGCTCGAGGGGAGAAGATTGCTGTGATCGCAGTTGATCCCTCCTCTGTTCTGACTGGAGGGGCGCTACTTGGTGATCGAATCCGATTAACAGAACACTTCACTGACAAAGAAGTTTTCATTAGGTCACTTGCAACCCGCGGCGCTCTTGGCGGGCTTTCGCGTGCAACAGATAGCGTCGCTTATCTCATGCGAAAGGCCGGCTTCACTGTCATCATCCTGGAAACAGTGGGAGTAGGGCAGAGCGAAGTTGATGTGATGCGCCATGCCGACACCGTCTTGATATTGCTCGCCCCTGGAATGGGAGATGGAATCCAGATTGCGAAAGCTGGAGTGATGGAGATTGGTGATATCTACCTCATCAATAAAGCCGATCGCGGCGGCGCAGAAGAGCTTGCCCGAGAAGTCGAGCGCTCTCTGGCGCTATCCCCCGGGAAGAAGATTCCTGGCAGTGCGCATCAGTGGGACCGCGCAGTCCTTACAGGAACAATGGAGCGAGGCGAAGGTGTGGATCGACTCTGGGAAGTGATTACCTCGCACCAAGCATTGCTGGGCAAGAGATCACAGAGTTGATTTGATTGAGAGAATAGAGCAGTGAGCATCCCTGGTGGTTCTGGTATCCCCTCTGGCAAGTTAGGCAAACTTCCCAGCAACTTCTCCCGTGCTTATGACCTCTCAAGTCTCGCTCGCCCTCAAGGATCTCCAGCAAAATCGGGAGATAGCGGGAGCAGAGGCGCATCTTCTGCGCTGAATGAAGTCACTGAAGCGAACATCGTCACAGACTTCATTGAGTACTCTAATCGTCACCCAGTTGTAATTTTTGTCTGGAGTGAGCGAGCAAAAGGTTCACAAGAGATGCTCGCACTCCTTGCCAAACTCGCGGGGGAGGATGGCGGTAAGTGGAAGCTTGGAGCATTCTCTTTCGATAAATCCCCAGAGCTCGCTCAGGCGCTTCGAATTACTGCGATTCCCGCAGCCATTGCATTTATCCAGGAAAAGGCTCTACCCATTCCTCAGTTACCTCCAGAAGAGGCATCGCTTCGCTTGGTTGTCAACAAGATAATGGAACTTGCGACACAACAAGGTATGACACTGACAGATTCAAACGAGGCTCAACAAAGTCTTCAAAATTCTGCTGAGCCCGAAGAAGAAGAGGCATACCAAGCAATAGAACGAGGAGATTTCCAGAGTGCGGCTCAATCTTTCCGACGACTAATTGAGCGAAAGCCAAGCGACTCCATGGCAAAGCAAGGCCTTGCCCAATGTGAATTGATGATCCGAACCGAAGGCAGTAATCCTGCAGAAGCATTGAAGCGAGCCGATGAGAATCCAACTGATTTTGAAGCGATAAAGCTGGCGGCGGATATTGAGATAGCCTCGGGAAACTTCGCCCAAGGCTTCTCTCGCTTAATTGCATTCATCAAGGCCAACCCCGGCGATATCCGAAAGGTCGCAAAAGAGCATCTCTTTTCACTCTTCTTAGTTGTCCCTGCCGATGACCCTGTTCTCATTAAGGCGCGCAGAGATTTAGCGAGCGCTCTCTTTTGAGAAGTTTTCCCCGAAGTGAGCGAATAGCACTCACTACACTCTTCTTTACCTTCGGCTTCTTCGTGATGGCCCTCGCGCCACGCTTTCCAGATCTCAAAGCAAATCTTGATGTCACGTACGGAACATTCGGAACGCTGGTTGGCTTCGGCACTTTTGGTGCTTTTCTCTCTCTCATGACTATGGGTCATTTCATCCACAAGATCGGAACTTTTCCTGTCCTCTTCTCCAGCGTCGCCGCGATGATTGTCTGCCTCTTAGTCATCTCCAATACCCATAGCCCAGTCGTCTTCTTCGTCGCAAACTTCATATTCGGTATGTCATGGTCGTCGTATCACATATCAGTTAATACACAGACGATGCATCGTCAAAAGGAATTTGGCACGAATGTCATCCCGTTCCTTCATGGAATGTGGACGCTAGGTGCTGTGCTCTCGGCACTCGTGGCAACACTGATCGCTAATGATGTCTCCCTTGCCTGGCATATGAACACGATGGGGGCCATCGTTGGTCTCATCATGTTGGTGACTATCCTGAAAATCAAGGCACTCTGTATTCCTGCGCGCGATGTGCGAGACGAAGATGGAGCCATCGGTTTTCTCGAGATGATCAAGTCATTTCGTATCGATTGGATTCTCTCTGGCGCCTATCTCTCGGTTCTGATGGTTGAGATCACGGTAGGAGATTGGTCAACTCTCTTCACGCGCGACATTCTCGAACAAGAAAAAGGAGTGGCGATCGTTCCCTATCTTGTCTTTATGACTGCAATGATCATTGGCCGCCTTGGATATCACCGAGTGATGAAAGGTCGCGATGAGGTTTCGGTTGTGAGGTCATTTATTGTCACAGGGGGATTTTTCTTCACCGCGCTCGTCGGACTCTCTGCACTCTTATCGACAGTCAATTCAACTCTCGCTTTCTTCGCGCTTCTCGCTGCATTCTTCGCCGGCGGCCTCGGCTCGTCCTTTCTCGGTCCTTACCTCTTCTCATTCGCAGCAAAACGAAGTCCACGCCCCGATAGCGTTGCACTTGCCGAACTCAGTGCCACAAATACTGCACTGACATTCGTTACCAAACTTCTCTTGGCTTGGGTGGCGCAAGTTGCAGGACTTGCTTTCGCACTTCTCATTCCAGGCCTTGCTTTCTTCCTCGTTGCTTTTTATATCAAGGCTGTAATGAAGAGCCCGGCAAAATCCTGAAGTACTTGAATATTCAGAGTTCCTCTATAGGTTTGCTAGAAGTCCCTCGTAGGACTGCTACAGGACCGCTAGAGGACTGGTGCAAACCAATGCGTCGCAAGCGGAGCAAGCGTTATGACCAATGAGTTACTTTTCCCGTGACTCTCATATCGCTCAGACATTAAGACTTGATTGAGAAGATTCGATCCACCATATTTGAGGTCGTCAGTGTTGAGTACTTCTCGCCATGCCACTTCCTTCGTATCTTGAACGCCAGTTTGAAGTCGGCCAAGTTCGGTTAGGCAAACTTCAGGTAGCGGTAGGCGATAGCGATGATGGGGAACCGGAGAGAAGTTGGTTATTGAAACGAGCACTTGACCATCCTCTGAGAGGCGTGAGAAGGCAAGAACATTTGCTGCTGCATCATCACCCACAAGCCAGGAGAAACCTTCGGGGCTTGAGTCTTGTTGCCAGAGTGGTGTGAAATCTCGGTAGCGAGTATTGAGATCAGTGACGAGCTTTGAAATCCCTTGATGCTCATCGTATTGAAGAAGATGCCAATCTAATGATCTCGACTCACTCCATTCATCATTCTGGGCGAATTCATCTCCCATAAAGAGCAACTGTTTTCCGGGGTGAGCCCACATATATCCGTAGAGGGCGCGAAGTGTTGCCATCTTCTGCCAGCGATCACCAGGCATCTTCGCGACTAGCGAACCTTTCCCATGAACAACCTCATCATGCGAAAGTGGAAGTATGAAGTTCTCACTAAAGGCGTAGAGAATTGAGAAAGTTATCTCGTTATGGTGGTACTGGCGATGTATTGAATCAAAGGAGAGGTAGGAGAGCGTGTCATGCATCCACCCCATATTCCATTTGAAGCCAAAGCCAAGTCCACCGCTATCGGTCGACTTAGTCACACCGCCCCATGCAGTCGATTCTTCGGCAATCATCATCACGCCAGGAAACTTTCGATAAGCGGTTGCATTCGTCTCTTGAAGAAGTTTTACAGCATCCCAGTTCTCGCGCCCACCTTCTGAGTTTGCGATCCAATCGCCATCTTTTCGTGAATAGTCGAGGTAGAGCATTGAGGCGACAGCATCGACACGGAGGCCATCGATATGGAATTCTTCGAGCCAATACAGTGCACTTGCTACAAGAAAATTTCTGACCTCATTCCTTCCATAGTTGAAGATCAACGTTCCCCAATCAGGGTGTTCGCCAAGTCTGGGATCTGCATGTTCGTAAAGTGCAGTTCCATCAAATCGAGCAAGTGCCCACTCATCTTTAGGAAAGTGCGCTGGCACCCAATCCAAAATAACTCCGATACCAAGAGTGTGAAGATGATCAATAAGAAATTTCAAATGGTCTGGGCTTCCAAAACGCGAAGTGGGGGCAAAGTACGAGGTGACTTGATATCCCCACGAAGGCGAATATGGATGTTCGGTTAATGGCAAGAACTCGACATGCGTGAATCCATGCTCTTTGAGGTACTCACCTAACTCCTTGGCGGCTTCTTGATAGGTGAGCCCTGTACGCCATGAGCCAAGGTGAACTTCATAGATGGATACTGGCGATGCCCATGGTTTGAAATCTTTTCGAGCATCCATCCACTTCTCATCTCGCCAGAGATAGTTCGACTCATCAACAACTGATGCGGTCAACGGTGGAACCTCGGTTGCGCGAGCTAAGGGATCGGCATGATCGACCCAGCGACCGTCGTTGCCGCAGATCGCGAACTTGTAGCGAGTACCAGGTCCTACTCCTTCGATGAAGCACTCCCAGACACCACAGTCGCCAAGAGATTTCAGAGAGTTAATTTCTCGATCCCAATAATTGTGATCGCCGATCAAAGATACTGCTCGTGCATTTGGTGCCCAGACCGAGAAGTGGGTGCCAAGGAGTTTTCCGCTGCTATCTCTCAGAACATGTGCGCCGAGCGCTTCCCAGAGCCGCTCATGTCGCCCTTGGCTGATGAGGTGAAGATCGAACTCGCCAAGGCTTCGCATAGCGCGAAGACTACTTTTTACTTCGAGAGAGTATCGATGGGTCTTTAAGCGTGAGTATTCGTCCTACGTTATAGCCAGCGCTCTTGGGATGAATGAGATTGGGGTCAAGGCGCAATCTGGTGTGGGGCGTAAAGGTATGGGCACTCTGATCAAGTTGATCGATGAGATCGAATGACTCTGCTTCAAAACCAAGCACCCACAACTCCCAGTGAATTGTGGTCTCTACCGGATTTTTTGGATCAAGATTGACTACGACAAAAACTAGATCATCACCCTCTCGTTTTGAGTAGGCAATGACGGAATCCGAGTCGGTTGGATGGAAGTGCAAGTTTCTAAGTCGAGTGAGAGCGGGGTGACTCCTTCGAATTTCATTGAGCCGCGTGATGTAGGGGGCAAGCGATAAGCCCTTCTTGCTTGCTTCATCCCAGTCGCGAATCTTGATTTCATACTTCTCGGAGTCGAGATACTCCTCTTTGCCTTCTGCAACTGGTTGACTTTCGAAAAGTTCATAACCTGCATACATTCCCCAGGAAGGAGCCATCGTCGAGGCAAGGAGCGCACGAATTGCAAAGATGTTCTTCTCGCCACTTTGTAGATGAAAGGGAAGGATGTCGGGAGTATTTACCCAGAAATTCGGGCGAAAGAAATGTGAAGTCTGGTGTGCGACCTCTCGACCATAATCAATCAGCTCGCTCTTTGTTACTCG
>RGOY01000001.1 GCA_010028225.1 Actinomycetota bacterium | reverse complement strand
CTGAAGTAAGGGCAGCAGTTTAGGAGCGGCTTGGCGCCGCGCCTCCATCCGCGTATCGCAGATCTCTTTCAGTACTGCGTATGCCTTGGTTCCCATCAACTTAATTAATTCATAAGCATTAGAAATATAAACCGGCTCTTTTCCGTTGTGCGCCTCTGAGTTGCTTGTGCAGTACCAATCAAACTCGACGCCTCCTGGACCCCAACCTCGCCGTTCGTACTCACCGATGACAGTCACTTGCTTTACTTCATCGTCACCAAGATCTAATTTTTCGAAGGAACGACGAATTGGTAATTGCCAACAGACATCAGGTTTCGTTTCAACAAAATGGACGCCTTCCCTGATTGCCAAGTGATGTAGAACGCATCCCATTTCACCAGTAAAACCAGGCGCTTCATGCCCTTTGCGATTGAGAAAGATGCAGCCATTTTTAACATTACGAGTCTTTCGTTCGTTATCTTCATCTACTTCACTAACATTTAATTTTCCACCTTTGCGCTTTGGTTGCGCTTCATCAAAGAATTGCCACTCGCTGCGTTTTAGTTTTGCCGCATATTTGAGAACGCGTTTTTCATCATCTTTATCGGAGTACATCGCGCCTTCAGAGCAGCACCCATCATTTGGTGTCTGTGCATATATTCCTTGACAGCCATTTCCGTAGATGCAATTCCAACTTGATGTCAGCCAAGTGATGTCACAACGAATTAGTTGCTTCTCGTTATTAGGATCTTCAAATTCAAGCCATTCACGGGGGAATTTCGCAGAAATCTCAGGCATAGTCGTAGAGCCTAAAGGATAGGCTCGACCCATGAATACCAAGTTAACCGTCGATGAAGTGAGAAAAGTCGCGGTCATTGGCGCGGGTGTGATGGGCGAGGCAATCATCTCCACCCTCATCGCCTCAAAGTTTCGAAAAGATGCGATCTTCTTTGTAGAGAAGAGAGATGATCGAGCTCAAGAGGTTGAAGAGAAGTTTGGAATCTCGCGAGCAAGCCTTCCTGAGGTTGCCAGTGCAGATCTGATCTTCCTTGTAACAAAGCCACAAGATCTCGAAGCAGTGGTCGAGATTCTTGCCAAGGACCTTAATCGCACTGCCCTGGTTGTATCCCTTGCCGCGGGTAAGAAGACAGCCCTCGTTGAGAGCCTCTTAAAGTCGGATAACCCGGTGATTCGAGTGATGCCAAATACTCCGCTCTTAATCGGTGAAGGAATTTCTGCAATCTCTGCAGGAAAGTTCGCACGAGAGGAGCATCTCTCGCTTGTAAAAGAGCTCTTTCAATCCTCTGGGTCGACACTTTTGATTGATGAAGCGTTACAAGACGCAGTTACAGCAACGAGTGGTTCTGGTCCTGCCTATTTCTTCCTTTTTGTCGAGTCGATGATTGAAGCGAGCATGAAACTTGGCCTTAATGAAGCAGATGCGACCTTGCTCGCAGTCTCTACCATCAAAGGTGCTGCGGCAATGCTCGAACAGTCAGGAAAATCTCCAGCAACCCTTCGGGAGAATGTAACGAGTCCAAAAGGAACCACAGCAGCAGCACTCTCTGTATTCGATGAAGCGGGCTTTCGAGAGACCATTTCCAAAGCCATGAGAGCAGCTCGTGATCGGTCGGTTGAATTGGGATGAGGGAGAGATTCCCATTTTCGAAGATCTCAACTCTCATTCTCTTCGTACTTCTCTTCGGATCTTTACTTGGTAGCGCATCGGCCTCTCTCACTGTAAAGAAAATCGCGCCAATCGCTGAGATTGGTGCTGGATATCAATCACTTGCAATCACTTCAACCCATATAGCACTGGCAGGTGAGGGCATTGAAGTGCGAGATCGCGTCAGCGGAGCAAGAGTTGTCGTTCAAGAGAGCTCGACCAGCCTTCTCTTTACTGATCTCACTACATCTGCCTCGGCATCAGGCGCGTCCTTCATCGCGGTGGGTATCTCTGAGAGTTCTGTTGTGACCTCGCGAGAACAATCTGATGGCGCAATTAACCCAGATTCAATAACAGTGGCCAGTGAAGAAGAAAAAAAGGTTGGGCTTACTCGACTAATTCTTGTTGAGTTCACATCTTCAGGTGAGATTACTCGAACGAGTTTCTTTGATAGTGACAAGCCGCTATTGCCTCGTTCCATCCATCTCTTTGGCGAGGAGATAGTCATCGTCGGAGATATAGCATCTGATCGCGGCCATCAAGGATTTATGGTCAGAAGAACGCTCAGCGGAGAAGATTTTCAACTCAGCAGATTTGGTGAGATGAATACATCGATTTTCGCTGCTGCAAACCTGCGGACACTTTACGGATCAAGTGAAGAGAACCTGGTCGGCAGTAAGCGTCAGGGTGCCAGTGATGGCGTCATCCTCTACTTGGATAAGACTGGGAAAGCAGTAAAAGCTGTAAGGAGTTTTGCTTCGGGTGCAAAGCGTGAGTGGAGTGATGTGAGCCCTGTTCATCTGGCAGTTGGGCCGCTTATTCGAGGCAAGACGAGCGAAGTCGCAATCACAGATTTTGATAGTCAAGGAAAACCAGAGTGGAGTACGCGCATTCCAGGAGTCATGGGTCTAGTTGAAGGGAGGGCAGTGGGCGTCATAACTAAGGCTCGAATCAAGGCTTTGCCAGGATTTAGGGCCAATTCGAACCACGCACTTTTCCTTCAATTCGATAAGAAAGGCAGCATTAAGAGTGCTGCATCTATCCCGGCGATTTCGATCATCGACATCTTCGAAGACCACGCCTTAGTGAAAGTGAAGTCAGGCGCGACTCAGTTGATATCTTTCTCGTAGTGTCACGCTTTTAAAAACGAGTTTCGATTCGAAGGGATGTGATCATGGGTTCCGTAGTCAAGAAGCGCCGCAAGCGCATGGCAAAGAAGAAACATAAGAAGTTGCTCAAGAAGACCCGTATCCAACGCCGTAACAAGAAGTAGCCGGCATTTTTAGCGGGAAGGTTGAGCGAAAAGCGTCAACTTTCCCGCAACACCGATAACTGCAAATCTCTCTCGCCCAAGCTTGAGCCATATCGCCATTTGTTTTGGTGAGACTTCTTTGTCAACAATCAGAGCGACGGCTTGACTTTGCCTCGTCATAGCGCACACTCGCCCTTCACATCCAAAGAGTGCGCCAGTGAAGTCTTCAGCAAGCGGACCACTCAAAGAACCATGATCCTCGGCAAAGCCGGCCACCGGTGCATCGATATCGCTGATCAAGCGCGACTTTATTCGATCAGGTTTTGGTCTGGTCATCGGAGTCGATGACAGCCACGAACCGAAGACTTGTTTCGAATTAGCGCTCATCGAGATGTCATACCCAGGGACTGCCACCAACTCGCCAGTTGTCTCAAGATTCTTGTAGCTCCAATCTTCAGGATAGATAGTTGATCTCGTAGCCATTCTCACTTCGCCTTGTGTGGCATCGCGATTTTGATCAACGACCAGTATCGAGTCATAGAGAAGGTAGACCGTCTCCCCAAGAGTCAATGCACGTAACCTGAAACCAACATCTCCAATCGTTCGGCCACCAGTCTTCTTGTCACCATCGACAATCTCGTAGAACCAGCGATTCTGACTTCTTACTGCGCCAAGAAGGATTCCTTGGCTCTCATCTCGATAAAAGACTTGGAGCCCTTTAGATGTGACAGCACATGCGTTAGAGACACTCACATCGCTAGCGGTACGTACTCGAACTTTCTCTTCGTAGTTTTGCACTTCGGGTCCGTCACCATCGACTACTTCGAATTTCCAGCGTTTGCCATCGTATTCCCCATAGCGAAGGTCTTTATCGGTGAGATCAGTGAAGAAGAGGTGAAGTCGCTGGCGAGTTTTACTTCCGCTGACACAGAGTGATAAATAACCTGACACATCGTTTGAGGTCTTGCCTGAGAGAGTTGAATTTCCATCGATTGTCTTGATTGACCAACGATTACCCTCCCTTGTCGCCAACTTGATATCGCCCTTAGTGGAGTCGGTATAGGCAATGATGGTCTTTCCTTGGAAGGTGGCGCTTGCTATGTACTTCGCATCTGCGCCTTGATCAATCACCGTTCCTTTCCATCCCGCTTCAGGGGTGACTGCATTACTACGAGCGGTCGGCGAGTTGCCATTGGTATTTGATGCGATGACATCAAAGGAGTATTCACGTCCATTTCGAAGACCATTTATGATCGCAGGACTCTCAGTGACCGTTACCTTCTTGCCATCTTGGATATTGGTGATGGTGTAGGAACTCACCTGCGAACTTCTGGCATTCGATGGCGGATCGAATTTCACTATGGCGCGCCCATCGCCAATCAACGCCTCGACATTTCGCGGCTCGTTAGGGATTCCGAAAGCGATACCAGCCGGAGGTTTGACCTTCATATCTTCAATCATCGCTTCTGCAAGTGAGCCGGGAGCATTCAGTACTTCACCCGCTTCAAGATTAGGTGTCATCGTTGCATCAGTTGCGCTCCGTGAAAAAGTCGCTTCGTCGAGGTGGCTGATTGATGATCCATCTTCGTAGCTCTTGGGTGTATAAAGAATCGGTTTGACGCCTCCGTTTGCGGCGATGCCTTTCTTTCCCGACCAATAGAGTCGATTGACGAATGCGGTACCAATTTCTAACGATGGTGCTGGTAAGTCGATAAGCCTTCGCTCATCTGGGAGTTGAGCGTAGGCATCAAACGGAGTCGGACGTGGAAGAAGTCCCAGTCCGTTATAGGCGACATATTCAGAGTTTGAGAGAAATCCAAGTCCATGACCCATCTCATGCAAGACGACTGAGACCAAGTCGTATTGGCTCGATCCGGGTTTCCCATCAACTTCGTAATACCAGAATGGAAAAGCGCTGATCCTGATGATGATTTCAGGATTTGCTGGGTCAAGATCCTTTCCGACTATGGCATTAGCAAGCGCTGAGGCGTACCAGAGTTCTTTATCGGGTGCGCCAGGAAAATTGTTGAAGTATCTGCCAGGGCGCGCAGTGCCAAGTACGCCAAAGGGAGCAGTTCTATCCCATGAGGCAAGAACCTTGATCGGAACTTTCGAATCGAAGTAGCCCTCCCACGAACGCACGCCAAGATCGATTGCATCCTTCGCGCGTTCAGGAACGTTGCTATATGTGATTTCGAATGTGCTTCGTCGTTCTCGTGGCAATCCAAGATCCCCTGCGCGAGTGGTTGCTACTGGGGTATCACCTTCAGTTGCGAAGAAAGTGCGGTTCGAATCTTCAGCGGCGTAGAGAGTTCCCCATACTGTTGCCGGCGCTGAGTTGAACGAAACTCCTTGAGAAGTCGCAGGAGATAGGAGAGCGATTGTCAGTGCAGCGATTTGAATCCACAGTGTCAGCAGAATGCGCTTGGTCGCCTGCTTCTGCATAGGGAAAGAGTAGCCTTCACACAGGTAGATAAAATTGGGAAACTCCTTAGAAGGTAGAAAGATATTTGTGAAGCAAGTCATTATTTATTCAAGGCGCGGATGCCATCTCTGTGAATCCGCTCGCGCTGAGTTGGAATCAATCAGGAGCGAGATTCAATTCAATCTCGAAGAGGCTCTGATTGATGGAGATTCAAAACTTGAAGAAGAGTATGGATTGATGGTCCCTGTGATTCTCATCGACGGGAAGATGCATGGCTATGGCCGTGTAGAGCGAGAGAGATTCAAAAGAGCAATTCTCGCTTGAACTTAGATCTTGCCAGTGAATACATCGTCTGCATCGATGATTCGGTAGGCATACCCTTGTTCTGCAAGGAATCTTTGTCGATTCTGTGCGTAATCTTGATCGAGCGTGTCCCTAGCTACTAAGGAATAGAAGCGAGCGCCGCGACCATCTGATTTTGGTCGCAGAACTCGACCAAGTCGCTGAGCCTCTTCTTGCCTCGATCCGAAGGTTCCCGAAATCTGAATCGCAATCGATGCTTCAGGTAAATCAATTGAGAAGTTCGCTACTTTCGAGACGACCAATAGTTTGATCGTCCCATTTCGAAATTCTCCATATAGCCGCTCACGCTCTTTGATCGGCGTATCACCTTTGATTACAGGAGCTCCAAGTTCGGCTGCGATTTCATCAATCTGATCGATATATTGCCCGATAACTAAGACTCGATCGTTCTTATGATGCTCGGCTAGCGCTTTTGCGACATTCTTCTTCGTCATTGTGGTGGAACAGACTCGATATCGCTCCTCTTGCTCTGCTGTTGCATAACTCAGACGCTCATGATCAGTCAGTGTCACGCGAACTTCAACGCAATCGGCAGGTGCGATATAACCCTGTGACTCAATCTCTTTCCAAGGCACATCGAATCTCTTTGGGCCAATCAGCGAAAAGACTTCACCTTCCATTCCATCCTCGCGCACTAAAGTCGCCGTGAGACCAAGGCGCCTTCTCGATTGGATATCTGCAGTGAATCTGAAGATTGGTGCGGGGAGAAGATGAACTTCGTCGTAGATGATTAAGCCCCAGTCATGCGCATCAAAGAGATCAAGGTGCGCGTAAACGCCCTTCTTTCGCGTTGTCATCACTTGATAGGTGGCGATTGTGACCGGGCGGATCTCCTTCTTTGCTCCGGAGTATTCACCTATCTCTTCTTCCGTGAGCGACGTTCGAGCAATCAACTCATCTCGCCATTGACGAGCGGCAACAGTATTAGTTACCAAGATCAATGTTGTTGCTTTCGCATGGGCCATCGCAGCCGCTCCCACGATCGTCTTTCCAGCACCGCAAGGTAGGACGACCACACCCGAGCCACCATGCCAGAAACCTTCAGCTGCTAACCGTTGATAGTCGCGAAGTGACCAGCCTTCTTGGCGAAGTTCAATTTCATGGCTCTGACCGTCGACATAACCGGCAAAGTCCTCTGCGGGCCAACCAAGTTTGAGCAGGGCCTGTTTGAGATGTCCGCGTTGTGATGGATGAACTGCGAAAGTTTCGTTATCGATTCTCATTCCGAGCATCGGGGCGACCTTCTTCGCACGCGCGACTTCGGTGAGCACTGCGCTATCTGTTGTTATCAAGACCAGGCCGTGAACTGGATCCGACTCGAGTCGAAGGCGTCCGTACCGCCCCATCGTCTCGGCAATATCAATCAAGAGTGAGTGCGGGACCGAGTATCTCGAATACTTGAGCAAGGTATCGATGACGCCCTCTGCATCATGTCCAGCAGCTCTTGCATTCCAAAGACCAAGAGAGGTGAGTCGATAGGTATGGATATGTTCAGGAGATTTTTCTAGCTCTGCGAATGGTGCAATCGCCTTACGGCAATCATCTGACGATGCATGATCGATATCGAGCAGAAGCGTCTTATCGCTCTGAACTATGAGCGGGCCATTGGACATTCTCGCGAGTCTACTTGGAAAGGCGCCTTAACATCTCGGCGACCAAAGCTGAGCGTTCAATCAAAGCGGTAGCGCTGATGTGCTCATGTGCTGCATGCGCTCCATCACCGACCGCTCCCAGGCCATCCAAAGTCGGAACTCCAAGCGCTGCTGTGAAATTGCCGTCACTGGCGCCACCGACCGCTGCATCCTCGAGCTTTTCCATTCCTATTGCTTTCGCCGCCTCAGTTGCAACGGCAAAAAGTTCTTTGCTCATCTTGGGATCGAGCGCTGGGCGATTAATCTCGCCCTTCACAGTCACGACCGCACCAGAAGGAAGAGTTCCTGCCAAGGATTTTATGGCGGTATCTACCCTCACTTGTTCTTCGCGTGAGAATGCACGTACATCAATCGCCAACTCAGCTTCTGCCGGAACCGTGTTAAGCGTCGTTCCAGCATGAAAGGTTGTGGGAACTACAGAGGTGCCAACTTCACTGCGAGCGAAAGTCGGAATCTTCTCAACGAGTGAAGCCAGCGCCACCATTGCATTGATGCCCTTCTCGGGTTCAAGTCCTGCATGCGAAGCGCGACCTGCAACGTGTAGGTGATACATCGAAGTTCCTTTTCGAGCAGTCTTCACCTTTCCATTGATTGCAGATTCGAAGACCAATACATATTCACATTCTTTGGCGCTCGCCTCGATTAGTTCTCGAGAGGCAGCACTTCCACTCTCTTCATCGGTCGTCGCAAGAATGTGTATTCCCTCTCGGGACTCAAGCGCGGCAGTTGCCATCACTGCCTGAATGAATCCTGCCTTCATGTCGTAGATGCCAGGAGCGCGAACCACATCCCCTTCAACTGACCAGAGTGGTTGAAAGGATCCTTTTGGCCAGACAGTGTCCAAGTGACAGAGCAAGAGAATTCGTGGTTTCCCTTGCTGCCAGGAAAGAGTCGGATGACCTTTGATTGTTTTTATCTCGCCTGGTTTTCCGAGTAGTTCGGCAATAATTTCATTTGCCTCGGCGATGACAGCGTTGCAGCCATCAATGTCTTCAGTAGGCGATTCAATTCGGGCGATTCGTTCTACGAGTGCGAGCGCCTCGCTTTGCGAGAGCCCTGCGACTTTCTCATCAGCCCAGTTCTTCATATGCACATCATCCCATAGCACCACTTTCTTGCGCTTACCTCATCCATCGATGAAGGCAACGCCCGTGATTCTGGCAATCTTGAAGGTGATCACTTCATCATTTCCATGATCGCGTGCAATGAGATTACCCATTGCGATAGAGACTGGGTCAACGATTCGTTGTGTTACGCCACCATTGGTATCGGCATAACCGATTGTGATAGTCGATTCACTCTCGATCGATTTTCGTAGGATTGCGAGAGTCTCATTCGCAGAAGTGCGAGGAATCTCTGCCCTGGAGGCGGTAAATGAGTGAGCGCGATCTCCGGCGCGAAGGACTTTCACAGCAGCCGCGATCACAGTGGGAGTTGGTTCACTCGTCTCAGAAATCACGCGAGGAAGCCTTGCCTTGCTCTGCGCTCGAAGTTGTTTTGGAAGTGAGATGACATCACCTGATTGGCTCTCCATTGATGGGAGATAGCCTGAGCTTCGTAGTTCTTCAAGTGAGTCGCCACTCTCGGATTCGCTGATAAGAACAGTTGGCGCAATCTGTCTTAGCCGCAAGCTCTCTAGACGTTTATCTTTGAGAATTGCAGCGATTGATGCTTCATCTTCACAACGGATATAAGTATTGGCATAACCGACACGAAGTTGTCCATGGCGTCTGGCCACATCTGAGATGAGATATTCCAACGGCTGTGGAACTGGGGTCTTTGAAGTACTTCGAAGAAAGCCCTTGATCTCATCACCAGTGTGTCCATGATCTAGTCCTCTACGAATCGACGCCTCAGTAAATCGATAAACCGTTGCATTTCCACGGCTTTCGATATCGGCAAAGGTTGAAAGTTTTCGAGCAAGTTCTATCGTCAATGGCCCCGGTGCTATTGCTGTGTTATCTCCTTGAATCAAGATGTGATCGACAGTTGGTGGCAAGGCGGAACTGATTCCAAGAGTTTTTTCACCATCTAGAAGCGCACGACCAAAAGATGAGATTGCGCCACGCCCCGTGATGCCAAGCCACTCTGCTTCATCCATCACCCATCGAGGGAATTCTTTCGCAAGTGGGGAATCCTTCCTCGATGGAAGCGTCCAATCGAGTCGTTGTTGAAGCGAGGTGAGTGAGGGCGCTATTCGTTCTTCGCCCTTCATAAGTTCGAGAATTGTCTTTCGAACTCGTGGAGCCCAGACTCGATCCAATTCGTTTCCAAGTGGCGCGATCCCTTTTGATTCTTCGATTCGGATCAAGCCAATGACGCGAGAAGATTCGAGCCAGATTGAGGCTAAGTCTCGCCATTGATGTTCGCCGGTTGCGCTCTGGAAGAGGTCAAAACCAGTAGCTGGGAGCACTCGCCCATCACCTTCGATAGCGAGAAGTCCCTGCAGGTAGCAGAGTTCAGCGACGAAGGCGGTGCAATTCTCATCAACACCAAGATGCTCTGCTGCTTTTCGAAGATCTCGAACACCAAGTCCGCCGGTACGAAGGAGCGTAGGTGTCTCTTCTGACCAAAAATCCATGAGCTCGCAGACCCAGCGGAGGATATTGCTTACTGATGCAATAGCGGCTTGGTCGATCTCTTCACTTTCAATTAAATCCCCAGCAATGAAGCCAGTCGATTGCAGCACCAGTCTTCTTGCGATCGCCAATCGCCCCTTTTGCTGGGCCCCATGTCATTCTTGCCATGAACTCTGCTGACATCTTCGGTGCGCTCGCCAATAATGCATCGATTCTTTTCACGTCGATAGGTGCAAGCGATACTGGACCGAGACCGGCCGGCTTTGCACCGATCAATTCTCGAAGAGCTCTTGGCATCCGGATGTATTCGCGATCGAAGTAGACGAGTGCTCTAGCCCAAAGCCGATCCAGCACCTCAAGTGCAAGCGGATCGGTTGCAGCAACTAACTTCTCCCTGGTAAGTGATTCATCAAGGGCTGAGATTGCTTCAGCAATCTGGAGTTGGAAGAGATTGAGCGAGTCAAGTGCTCTGATAAGACTTGGAGTGGAACTTGCACGTGCGGAGAGACTAGAGAAATCATTTGGCACGGGAGAAGTGAGATCAGGACGAAGCGCAAAGAGTTCTGCGATTTCTTGATCGCTTCGTGAACGGAGTTCATCGGCAAGTGATGCAGCACTCGCAGGGATTCTCGGCGTTCCCTCAGTCTCATTCTTTTTTACGCGCTTCGTTGGCATAACTGGCCTACATTACCTGCGAATTCCCCCTTCGAATTTACGGGGCAGTCTCGCTCAACTCACTCGCTTATGCTTTGCCATATGCGCGTGCATCTCCTACGTCATGGCCAAGTGGAGAATCCCGACAACATCCTTTATGGCAGACAACCTGGGTGGTCACTCTCGCTCCTTGGCAAGGAGATGGCCGAAGGTGTTGCAAAATGGAGCGAATCCCTCGATCTTGGCGCGCTACATGTCTCTCCACTCCAGCGAGCACAAGAGACTGCTAGCCCAATCGCGCAACTACACGGCATCGAGATAACCACCGATGAACGCTTGATTGAGGCAGCAAACATTTTCGAGGGCAAACCATTCGGAGTTGGAGATGGCGTCCTACGTCATCCGAAATCATGGCGATATCTCTACAACCCGTGGCGACCATCGTGGGGTGAGCCTTATATCGAGCAGGTCAATCGTATGTTCCAGGCGATATTCGCAGCTCGGGATGCAGCCCAGTCCAAAGGAAAGACGGAGGCATTGTGCGTTTCGCATCAGCTTCCAATTTGGATAGTGCGAAGTGCGATTGAGGGAAGAATGATGATTCACGATCCGAGAAAGCGCGAATGCTCACTCTGTTCGATTACAACGATACATTTCGATGATGCTGGGATGATCTCGGGAACTTCATACCAAGAGCCGGTCAAACATCTGCTTCCTCTGAAAAACAAGCATAAAAAGAATAAGAAGCGGTAGAAGATGTTTGGCACCAAGAGATTACTCTGGATCTCAAGCCTTGTGGTCGTCGCTTCATTACTTCTCTTCTCATCAACCGATGACGACTCTGCGTCAGAATCATCCGGTCAACTCTCCTATATCGAGGGAAATGGCGCCGTCACTAAAGTAAGCCCAGGTTCGAGAGTGATTGCTCCTGCAATATCTGGTGAACTGATCGATGGAAATTTCTTCCAGAGTAAACGCGGACAAGTCCTAGTCATCAATGTGTGGGCATCGTGGTGCTCGCCATGTCGAGCTGAGGCACCAACCCTGCAGGCCCTCAGTGAGAAATTCCCAGATGTTCAGTTCTTAGGCATATTGACTCGCGACAATCTCACAGCAGCACAGAGTTTCGTCGAGCGATTTAACATCACTTTCCCCAGCCTTCGCGATGATGCGATCCTCCTTGAGTTCAATGATTCATTGATTGCCAGTGCGATACCAACGACTCTTGTCATTGACAGCAAAGGAAGGATTGCTGCTCGCATCGGCGGTGAAGTGACCTTCACGGGATTATCTGCACTCATCGAAGAGGTCCGTGGCGAGAAGGACGCATAATGCGTGAATTCTTCTTGAATCAAGTTTTTGACGGTTCGCTCCTGCTTGCTGCACCAATTGCGCTTATTGCCGGTCTAGTCTCATTTCTCTCTCCCTGCGTACTACCGATTTTGCCTGGATACCTCTCCTACATTGCAGGAGCTGGCGCAACGAAAGTTCGACTCCTCGCTGGCTCACTTCTCTTTGTCTTCGGTTTTACAGCCCTCTTCATCTCTTATGGAATCTTCTTCGGTGGCCTTGGTACCACCTTGATGCAAGAGCAGGAACTTTTCTCAAGAATCCTTGGCGTAGTGACAATCGCGCTCGGTCTTCTCTTCATCTTCAATGAGAGATTTCCTAGATCAATGAAGTTTGCATCTCCTCGGATTCAAGGAATCATCGCTGCCCCTCTTCTTGGTTTCCTCTTTGGATTTGGGTGGACGCCGTGTATTGGACCGACTCTTGCTGCTGTCCAAGCCCTCTCCTTCCAGGAAGCGAGCGCGATGCGCGGAGCGATTCTCTCTGCTTTCTATTCAATTGGACTCGGCATCCCACTAATTCTCTTTGCCCTCTTTTTCACAAGGCTCAGATCACTTCGGAATTTCCTTCTCACTCATAGTCGCTTGATCGCTTTGATCGGTGGAATTGGTTTGATTGCGATTGGCATAGCTCAGTTCACTGGACTCTGGGAATCCTTTATAGCCATGCTTCAGGGTTCTATAACTAATTTCATTCCGGTGATCTGATGGCAAAGATTGAGAAGGATAGGACTCGAGAGCTACGTGAGTTAGGCGGGTATTCACTTCTTCGGTATCTCTGGCGCCTCTTGACCAGCATGCGCACCGCACTGATCCTTCTTCTCTTGCTCGGACTCGCATCGATCCCAGGTTCGATAATTCCGCAGCGAACACAGAACCCATTTCAAGTTCAAGACTTTTTTGAAGCAAATCCCAGTATCTCTCCATGGCTAGATCGCTTCTATCTCTTTGATGTTTTTGGTGCTCCGTGGTTCTCGGCGATATATATCCTTTTATTCGTCTCGCTCGTCGGATGCCTTCTGCCTCGGCTTAATCACTATCGAAGAGCGATTTTCGAAAGACCTTCCAAGCCCCCGCAAACCTTCGAGAATTCTCAAGGGTTTTCTCAACTTGATGGCGACATGGATCGAGTTATCGAATGGCTGAAAAAGAATCGTTACCGCTTCGAACGATTCGATGGGGCTATCTCTGCTGAGAAGGGTTATCTCAAGGAGTTTGGCAACCTGCTCTTTCACCTATCTTTGCTATTGATTTTGGTAGGTATTGCAATGAGTTCCCTCTTTGGCATGCGAGGAGAGGCAATTGTCAACGAGGGCGAACGATTTATAAATACTCCGGTTGCCTATGACAACATCTCGCCAGGTCGGCTCTACTCACTTGATTCGATGCAACCATATCGAATCGACCTCAATGACTTCACTGCGAAATACAATCCAATAACCAATCAAGCACTTGATTATGAGTTGAAGGTGACCATTCGAGATGACACCGATGCCAAAGCTCGAGAAGGTGTGATTCGAGTAAATAGGCCATTGACCTTTGGCGCTTCGCGCGTCTTTCTGCAAGCAACTGGGTACTCAGTCCTTGTGACAGTTCGAGATAGCAGTTCTGTTGTTACTTTCCAAGGTCCAGTTCCACTTTTGCCGCAAGATCCTAATCTCACCTCTGCGGGAGCAATAAAAGTCCCAGATATGAATCCAGGAATCGGATTTGTTGCATCCTTCATCCCAACGATTGAGCGCGATCCAGTTCGAGGTGCATTCTCTTCTTTCCCAGAGCCACTCGATCCGCACCTTCTCTTGGCTGCATGGCAGGGCGATCTCGGAATGGACGAAGGAAAACCTCAGTCGATCTATCGCCTCGATACAACAAAGATGGAGCGAATCGCTCTGATATCGATGAAGCCAGGAGAGAGTTTTGATTTTAAAGTGGGCTCAATCACTTTTGATGGCTACCTGCCCTGGGTGAACATCCAAGTAATTCATGATCCAGGTAAGCGTCCAGCATTAATTGGAGGATTCCTTGCACTATTTGGGGCTCTTGGAATGCTCTTCATACATCGACGCCGAATTTGGATTAGATTGAGCAACGAAGGTGATAACAATTTCCTTGAAGTAGCAGGAGTGGCCACAAGTGGTGAAGAGAAATTGCTAGAGGATCTTGCATCGCTCAAAGAGTTCTTGAGTGAAAGAGTGAATGAAGGAAAGGGCAACTGATGGGAAATAGAAGTATGGCCTTTCTCTCCAACGACCTTATTTATTCAGCAATTGTGGTCTTCGCTCTGGCCTTTATCTTTCATGCCATTGAGACAGCATGGTCAGTTCGAATCGGAGAGGGCAGGAACCTCGATCGAAGTAGGACTGAGAGACTTGCAAGGAATGCGACTGGACTCATCTTCCTTGCAGATCTAATTCTTCTTGCTGGGCTAATTACTCGTGGCCTATCGGCAGAGCGTCTGCCGCTTGGCAATATGTATGAATTCTCGATTACCGGAGCATTCGCATTCACGACCGCCTATCTCATCGCACTGAAGAAGTTTCAGATTAGATGGCTTGGCCTTTTCGTAGCGGCAGGAGCCCTTCTCACCCTAGGAACTGCGGTCACACTTCTCTACGTCGAGAGCGCACCACTAGTTCCTGCCTTGAAGTCTCCATGGCTTGTCATACATGTCTCTGCAGCAATCATCTCTGGTGGGATATTCCTCTTAGCAAATTCAATTGCTGCTATCTATTTGATTCTGGAAAAAATCGAAGGAAAGGGAGCTCGAGGAAACTGGTCTGCTCGTCTGCCATCCCTCGATGCTTTGGATCAGCTCACCTATCGCTTGATCGCACTCGTTTTTCCACTCTGGACATTTTCGATTATTGCGGGCGCAATTTGGGCTGAAGCTGCTTGGGGTCGCTATTGGGGATGGGATCCTAAGGAGACCTGGTCGTTCATTACCTGGGTTGCCTATGCGGCGTATTTACATGCACGCGTGACTGCGGGATGGAAAGGAAAGAAGGCAGCCTGGCTCTGCCTAATCGCGGGCTCTACATTCCTATTCAATTATATTTACGTGAATATATGGGGAACTGGAAAGCACACTTATAGCGGTCTTTAGATAGTGGTCTTTAACAGTGGGCTTTAGATAGCGGTTTAAAGACCCTTCAAGAAATCTGGATTGTCATCTGGCGGAAGCACTTTTCGCTTAGGTTTGAAGCCACCGAATCCTTTTCCTTTCGGGCGTCCTGCAATAAACCAGGCGATTGGTCCGAGGCCAAGCGTTTGTGGTCCAAAGACGATGATGATCAATAGCCAACCCCACTTGGGAAGATTGCGAACTTGCTCAGGTTCAGTCTGAGCACACTCCACCAATGCGTAGATAGTGATTGCCACAAGAGCAACGAGAGGCAGGTAACGCAACATGAGGCGAGGTTACCCCCTCGCAACAATTAGCGCCAAGGAAAGCGCAAGCGCATACGCCATCTGGAATTTCCCAGTAAGTTCAAGAGCGCGGATCAAGGTTCCCCGCGCGATTTCTTTTCTAATCACGAAGAGAATCGGAAAGAGTAGGAGTGCGAGGAAATTCCAGGGGAGATCCACCGCAAAAAGAAAAATCGCAAGAGCAAGGCTCATCAGCGATGAGTAGAGAACTACACTCATCTGTAAGCCGATTCGCACAGTAAGGGTTCGCTTCCCTGATGCTTCATCGCCCTGGCGATCTCGGATGTTATTAAGCAAGAGGATGCAGCAAGCTATAGATCCCATAGCCATGCCGAAGAGAGTTATCGTGAAATCTATTTCCTCAGTCTGTACAAAGTAAGTACCAATACTTGCTACGAGTCCGAAGAAGATGAAGACTGAAACTTCACCAAGCCCTCGATATCCGTATGGTTTCTCGCCTCCTGTATAACCCCATGCAGAGAGGATTGCTAGTGCACCGATGAGAAAGAGCCAGGGAGAAGTTGAGAGTGCGAGAAAAGTTCCACTGAGGATGGCGATGGCGAATGCAATGTAGGCAGCAACTTTTACTGACTTAGCTTCGGCAAGGCCGCTTGCTACGAGTCGAGTAGGACCAACGCGGTCACGATCGGTACCCCGAATCCCGTCGGAGTAATCATTGGCGTAGTTGACTGCGATTTGAAGCGAGATTGCAACAATCAAGGCTGCCAATGCATGTGTGGGATTCCATTCTTTTCCTGCATAAGCCGTTGCAACAATTACTGGAGCGATGGCTGCAGGAAGCGTTTTTGGACGTGCTCCCATCCAAAAAACAGAGAGGGATTTCATAACCGCAATCGTCTCACTCAGAGGCCATCGCGAGTGAGCCGTTGGAGGCGATCTCGGTCAACTTTTCCAAGTGTCGTTCGCGGAATCTCGTCCAAGAGGTAGAAGCGTTTAGGTATCGCATGTCGTCCAAGGGTCGCTCCCATCTTGCTTTCGATCTGTGAGCGTCGCTCTCCTTCGACCAAGACTGTTGTCGCCACCGCAAGAAGTTCGCCCCATTCTGGATCGGGCGTAGAAAAGGCGACTAGATCTCCATCGGTTATATGTTCTCGCAAGAAACTCTCAACGATGTCGAGTGAGATCTTCTCGCCACCCGAAATAACAACATCATCATTTCGGCCATGGACTATCAATCTCGTTCCATCAAAACTTCCACGATCTGAAGTGATGAACCAACCATCGTGATCTGTGATGGAGCGAAGAGATGGGTCGCTCTCGGTAGGGAGATAGTACGAGGCAAGAACTTCGCCCTTGAGCGCGATGAGACCTTGGCGTATCTCAACGTCAAGACCAGGGAATGGAACTCCATCGTAGACACATCCACCAGAGCTCTCACTCATTCCATATGTGGCAGTGATTTGGACTTGGACAGCATCAGCATCCCGTCGAAGAGCCTCGCTCAATGGTCCGCCGCCAACTAAAACTCTATGTGCCGATTGAAGATGGCGAAGGAGATATCCAGTTTCACTCACTGCTCGATGAAGTTGCGTGGGAACTATCGAAGTGAAATCTACATTCGGCAAGTTCTCATCGTGAATCTGCCGAAGATCAACTGGTTCTCTGCCGAGTTCAATTGAACGAACTAATACATTCACTCCAGCGATATGAGTGAGTGGAAGCAGTAGCGACCAGGTGTCGCCCGCCTTTGCGCCGAGATAATCATTTGCTGCTTTGGCAGATGCAAGAAGTGCCCGCGCACTCAGACCGACTTCTTTGACAGCGCCTGTCGTGCCACTCGTTGCGATAATCACGGCGACATCTTCTGGGACAGAACTCAACGAAGAATTCTTTCGCTCAGCAAAACGCAGCGCAGGTCCTTGGCCCGCGAGAGCTTTGGCGAGAGCGTCAATAATCTGTGGCATCTGCCACTCGGCGGTTACATGTTGGACGCCCCGCTTGGCGCTTGTATCCATAACAGCCGTAGGCTATCGGCTTGTTATGAGTAAGCCAATAAAGCGAGAGCCAGGATCGCGAGAGATCCCGAAATGGCAAGCTGCACCTGAGAGTGCTGGTTTCACCGATGTTCGTTATGAGACAGCAGAGGGCATCGCGAAGATAACCATCAATCGTCCACAAGTTCGTAATGCATTTCGTCCCGAAACTCTCACAGAGCTACAGAGCGCTTTCAACTTTGCACGTGATGATGAACGCGTCGGTGTCATCATCTTCACCGGCGAAGGTAGCGAGGCTTTCTGTTCAGGTGGAGATATCTCAGTACGTGGTGACGATGGATATCTCGGAAGTGATGCTCTCGGTAAGAAAGGCATTGGTCGGCTCAATGTTCTTGATCTACAGATACAGATTCGAAGAACTCCGAAGCCAGTAGTCGCGATGGTCGCTGGTTGGGCAATTGGCGGTGGGCATGTCCTTCACGTCGTCTGTGATCTCACTATCGCTGCAGATAATGCGAAGTTTGGCCAGACCGGCCCGATGGTCGGTTCATTCGATGGTGGTTATGGTTCTGGTTTGCTTGCTCGTCATGTCGGGCAGAAGAAGGCGAGAGAGATCTGGTTTCTCTGCAGACAATATGACGCAGCCGAAGCGCTTGAAATGGGATTGGTTAATGCAGTTGTTCCCATCGATCAATTAGAAGCTGAGACTGTCTCGTGGTGTCGAGAGATGCTTCGCCACTCGCCCATGGCACTTCGACTTCTCAAAGCAGGAATGAATGCCGCCGATGATGGTCTTGCTGGTGTTCAACAACTTGCTGGTGATGCAACGCTTCTTTTCTATCTGACCGAAGAAGGTCAGGAAGGGCGCGACGCGTATAAAGAGAAGCGCGAGCCACGCTTCGACAAATATCCGAAACGTCCTTGAGAACGCGATGGTTGGCCTTACCGAGTTACTTGATTCAATTCATCTGATCAGACTTGATCTCAATACTCCGTTTCGCGGAATTCAGAGCAGAGAGATTGCCTTAATCGAAGGACCTCATGGCTGGGGAGAGTTCTCTCCCTTTCTTGAATATGGTGCCCAGGAATCTTCTCGCTGGCTAGCCGCCGGAATCGAGGCTGCATTCGAGCAGCCCTTTCCGCAACTTCTCAAGAAAGTGCGGGTCAATGCCACGATGCCGGCAATCAATGATCCTGATCGAATCGCATCTCTCATGGAGCGTTATCCAGGGGTAAAGACTGTGAAGGTCAAGGTCACAGAAGATGAGAAAGCAGACCTTGCTCGCATTGAAAGTGTGAGGGCAGTGGCACCCAGCATCCGCATTGATGTCAATGGAAGTTGGGGCGTGAATCAAGCTCGAAGTCGATTGGAAGTGTTACGTCAACGATTAGGTGATGCGTTGGAATATGTAGAACAACCTTGCAATAGCCTTGAAGAGCTTCGTGAACTGAGGCGAGAGTGCGACGTTCCCATTGCCATCGATGAGATTCTTCGTAAGACGAGTGAACCTCTCGCACTTGACCTCAAGGGCGCTGCTGATCTTTTGGTGCTGAAGGTTTCGCCGCTCGGAGGAATTCGACAGTCTATGAAGATTGCAGATCACTTCGGTCTTCCTGTAGTCGTCTCGAGCGCATTAGAGAGCGCAGTAGGAATTTCGCGAGGATTAAAGCTGCAATCGGCTCTAGGTAATCAAGTATTCGATGCCGGTCTTGCCACTGGATCGCTTTTTGGATCAGATGTCGCTCAACATGAGATTAGAGATGGAGAGATTGATGTGAGCGATGTCATTCCGAGAGGTTTAGATGAGTTTGGAGTAGCCGAAGAGCGAAGCCAGTGGTGGCAGAATCGTGTACGTGAGAGTTATCAGGAACTTATATAGATGAACTCCTCGACCCATCTTGCACGCCACTTAGTCCGACGATTGATTGAATCGGGAATCTCTGATGTCGTGATCTCGCCTGGCTCGAGAAATGCACCGCTGAGCCTTGCTTTTGCGGAGGCGCGCGATGTAGGTCTGGTGCGAGTGCATGTGAGAATCGATGAGCGAAGTGCCGCCTTCTTTGCACTCGGCATTGCCAAGGCAACCAATCGCTATGTTCCAGTCGTTGTCACGAGCGGAACTGCCGTTGCCAATCTCTTTCCAGCAGTTCTCGAGGCGTATCACAGTGGTGATCGCTTGCTTCTTCTAACTGCAGACCGTCCTGAGCGGCTTAGAAAGACTGGTTCAAATCAAACGACGTTGCAGCATGGAATCTTTAGCAACTTCGTTACGAAAGCTATCGATGCATCAACACCATTCGAGCTCAATTCCTCGCTCTCCCATCGGGGGCCAGTGCATTTCAACCTTCAATTCGATGAGCCTTTGATTCCTGATGGGAATTTAGATCCTTTTGAAAACCTTAAAGTGGTTCCACCTCTTGAGAAGACAGTTGTACCTGGTGAAATCTGGATCTCGCAGAAGAAAGTTCTTGTAGTAATCGGTCACGATCGCGCAGGATTCTCAGTCGAGAGCGTCAAGTCCTTTGTTGATGCGACGGGTGGCGTCGCTATCAGTGAAGATCCACTTTCATTCTCGGATGCTGTGCCGCATGCCTCAGTGATCCTCTCCTCACAAGAGGTTCGAAAAGAACTTGAAGCAGAGTTAGTGATCGTCATAGGACGAACTACGTTGCACCGTTCCTTCAATACCTACATTTCTTCAGCGAAGAAGATCATGGTCATCGATCCGCGCATTGAAGATATCGATACTCGTCGAAGTGCTGATGAGATCCACCATGTTCTACCCCAAGTCTTAGCGACGAGTGCCGATTCCACTTGGCGAAATAACTGGCTTCGTTACTTTGGCTTTGCCCAAGAAGCGATCTCATCGAGTGCCGAGTGGAGCGAGGGTCGAGTCGCTGCAGCAATAGGGCAAGTGAAGTGCGATGCGTTATTCATCTCCTCATCACGTCCAATTCGAGATGTAGAAGCCTTCGCTCTAGGGGATTCGAAAGGTTCAATGAAGCGCGTATTTGCCAACCGCGGTCTTGCTGGAATCGATGGGAATATCTCGACTGCAATGGGAATCGCAACGAAGCATCAGACGACCGTTGCCTTGATCGGTGATCTTGCATTCCTTCATGATCTTTCCAGTCTGACAAACCAAATCGATGAGAACTTGACTCTGGTAGTTGTTGATAATGATGGTGGAGGAATTTTCTCCACACTTCCTCAGGCGGGGGTAGATAACTTCGAAGAAGTCTTTGGCACTCCCCATGGCCAATCAATCAAAAAGATCGCGACTGCGATGGGACTCAAAGCGGTAGAGGTGGATAACGTGAGCGACCTTCTCGCTGAGATAGAGGAAAAAGGCGCTGGAAGAGGCATCAAAGTGATTATTGCGAAGATGCCTTCTCGAGATGAGAATGCTCAAAACCTCAAATCAATCAATGAGAGGTTTGCTTCTCTCGCCATCGGTTGACTAGTGCAATTCAGAAATTAATGAGCAGCAAGAGCAGAGCGCATCGGCAGTAACTTGGCCTCGCTCTCGGCATATTCATCATCAGGGTCAGAACCTGCGACGATGCCACAACCGGCATAGATCCTTATCTGGCGCTTACTTTCATCAATCTGTCCACATCTCAAAGCAATGCCGAATTCCCCATCCATTCTGATATCAATCCAGCCGACTGGACCTGCGTAGCGGCCACGCATCGATCCCTCCACCTCTTCTATTGCTGCTTGCGCTTTATCGCGCGGAGTTCCGCAGACTGCTGCTGACGGATGTAGTCGCTCAAGAGCGTCGAGAATGTCAGGGGGATTTGCCGAGTCGTTGAGAACTCCAGTTACGTCAGTCGCAAGATGCATCACATTAGCCAGATGCAAGACAAAGGGAGATTCAGGCGCATTGATCGATGAACAGATAGGTGAAATCGCATCAGCAACTGAGCGGACTGCATACTCGTGCTCTTCAAGATCCTTAGATGATCTAGCAAGCGATGCAGCAAGTGATAAGTCGCGCTCGTCATCCCCGGTCCGTTTGATAGTCCCCGCAAGGACTCGAGAAGTAATCATCGATTTGCTGAGACGTACAAGAAGTTCGGGTGTTGCGCCAATCAGTCCAGTATGAAGGAAAGACCAGGTCGTTGGATATTGTTGATGAAGAAGTTTAAGTATTCGTCGTGAGCTGAGCGGTTTAGATGCGCTTCCATCTAACGACCGAGCAAGGACAACTTTCTCAACACTTCCCCCTTTTATTCGATTGATGAGTTCTGAGACTCGACTTCGCCAAAGGTCTCCGTTCCAACCTTTCCATTCAATCTCTATGGGGGTTGCTCGTGGGTCGAGGTGTTGCAGTGCTGGCTCACTTTCATGGCCGATCCAGGTAATCCATCTCTTTTCGCCACGTCGCCCGACCACAACGCGAGGGATCACTAGATAAGAAGGTTCTTTCTCATCAAAGGAGAATGATGCAAAGAGAATTGGCCCAGTCCCTGATCCATGGACATTGTTATGGATTTCGAAGTCTCGAAGTTTGCTCTGCCACCAATCTCGAGCACGTGCGAAACGGTCACGGCCTTGTACTTGGATTCGCGCGTACTCGCCAAATCCAATTAGCCCCTCCTCACCCTTGATCCACGCGAGTGGTTCAGATTCGGGGCCCGCTTGCCAGCTCACATCTATAAGGGAAGGAGCATCGGTGAGCACTTCACTTCGCACCTTTTGCTTCACGATTTCCCCAAAGTTCTTCAATGTTGAGCGCTTCGATTTGTGGCTACAGCCTAGCCCGACAAAGATGGGAAGGTGACTCGAGCGGATCTCAACAAAGAACCTGATGATGTCTCACGCATGTTCGACCGCGTCGCTCGTCGCTATGACCTGCTTAATGATCTATTGAGCCTTGGCCAAACCAAGCGTTGGCGAAATAGTGTGACCAAGCTGATTTCCCCGAAACCTGGAATGAAGATTCTCGATATTGCTGCAGGCACTGGCGCGTCAAGTGCGCCGCTTGCCAAGGCCGGGGCAGATGTAACTGCACTTGATTTCTCAGAAGGAATGTTGGAAGAAGGCAGGCGACTTCGACCTGAGATTACTTTCATCCATGGGGATGCCCTCGCACTTGGGTTTGCAAATTCAACGTTCGATGTCACGACTATTTCCTTCGGACTTCGAAATACTCATGACATATCAAAAGCATTAAGTGAGGCGCTTCGTGTAACGAAGGAGAGCGGATCAATCTATGTCGTCGAGTTCTCTCATCCGACATCACGAATCTCGCTCTATCTATCTCAAGTATCTGATGCGGTTATTACCGAGAGTCGCTCGAATCTTCACTCACAATCCAGAGGCCTATGACTATCTCGCTGAGTCGATCATTGCATGGCCGAATCAAGCAGATCTTGCTGAAATCATGGCAAAGAGTGGGTGGCGAGAGGTCCGTTGGGAGAATCTCACCTTCGGGGTTGTCGCAGTTCACACCGCCCGCAAGTAATCCCGATTTCTCCCTCTCAATACCCCCATTTAGGATGACCCCTTGTGAACCCCTACGTGCCGATCATCGCCGTTTTCGCGGTCGGATTCGGGTTCGGATTGATCTCACTCGTAGCTGGAGCACTTACTGGCCCTAAGCGTTACAACCGCGCGAAGGCTGATGCATATGAGTGCGGAATAGAGCCAAGTCCACAGGCACAAGGTGGTGGACGATTTCCGGTCAAGTACTTCCTTACCGCGATGCTCTTCATCATCTTCGATATTGAAATTGTCTTCCTCTATCCCTGGGCTGTGACCTTTGATGAACTCGGAGTCTTCGGATTGGTGGAAATGGCGCTCTTCATCTCGACCATCTTCGTCGCCTATCTCTATGTCTGGCGCCGCGGTGGATTGGAGTGGGACTAAATGGGTATCGAAGAGAAATTACCGAGTGGGTTTCTACTTACCACTGTAGAAGGTCTAGCCAACTACATGCGTCGAAACTCGCTCTGGCCAGCAACATTTGGTCTTGCATGTTGTGCAATCGAGATGATGGCTGTTGGCGGTGGACGTTATGACCTTGCGCGTTTTGGTATGGAAGTCTTCCGAGCTTCGCCACGCCAAGCAGATTTGATGATCGTCGCAGGTCGAGTCTCGAACAAGATGGCACCTGTTCTCCGCCAAATTTATGATCAGATGGCAGATCCAAAATGGGTGCTCTCGATGGGCGCATGTGCTTCATCTGGTGGAATGTTCAATAACTATGCAATCGTGCAGGGCGTTGACCATGTTGTCCCAGTAGATATTTATCTTCCTGGTTGCCCGCCACGGCCCGAGATGTTGATGGATGCGATTATCAAGCTCCATGAGAAGATCAAGAATTCGAAACTCGGTGTCAATCGCCAAGAGGTAGCGAAAGCTGCTGAAGCAGCAGCGCTTGCTGCGACGCCAACCCTGCAAATGAAGGGATTATTGGCGTGAGTGACGTAAATGAGCTTGATAGCGGGATGTTTGGCGTCAAGGGCACGGGTGATACATCTGGATATGGCGGATTAGTTCGCTCAGCTGTAAGACCAGGATCAAGTGAGCGTCCTTATGGTTCTTACTTCGATGAAGTCGCTGACGAATTGGAACGCGCTTATCCGCTTTTTTCCGATGCTGTGGAACGTGTTGTTGTAGATCGCGGTGAGTTAACTCTTCACATCAAACGTGAGCGGTTAGTTGAAGTAGCAAGAATTCTTCGAGATACCCCTTCACTCAGATTCGAGTATTGCCTCGGTGTCAGCGGAGTTCACTATCCCGATGAGAAGGGGCGCGAACTTCACGCTATCTACCCACTTCTTTCGATGACCAATAATCGACGGATTCGTCTAGAAGTTTCAGCGCCAGATTCAGATCCACACATTCCTTCTCTTGTTGAGGTTTGGGCCGGAAATAGCTGGAACGAGCGTGAAACCTACGACATGTTCGGAATCATCTTCGATGGTCATCCAGCTCTTACTCGCATCTTGATGCCAGATGACTGGCCCGGCCATCCGCAACGTAAGGATTATCCACTCGGTGGAATCGAAGTCGAGTACAAGGGCGCTGTAATTCCACCACCGGATCAACGAAGGTCGTACCGCTAAATGAGTACCTTCAACGCTACCTACGATCCTTATGCATCATCGCGCGAGACAACCGAAGGAACGGTTTATTCAGTTACAGGTGGTGACTGGGATCAGATCGCAACCGAGATCGGTGAGAGCAAGGAAGAGCGCGTCGTCGTCAATATGGGTCCACAACATCCTTCAACTCACGGGGTGCTTCGTCTGATGTTGGAACTTGAAGGCGAGACGGTCACCGAATGTCGTTGCGGTATCGGATATCTGCACACTGGCATTGAAAAGAACTGCGAATTTCGCACCTGGACTCAAGGCGTCACCTTTGTTACCCGAATGGATTACCTAGCGCCAATCTTCAATGAGACCGCATATTGTCTTGGCGTCGAGAAGTTGCTTGGCGTCACTGAAGATATCCCAGAGCGTGCAACAGTCATCCGCGTCATGATGATGGAGTTCAATCGAATCTCATCTCACATGGTCGCACTTGGAACTGGCGCTCTTGAGCTCGGTGCGCTCTCGCCAATGCTCTTCGCCTTCCGTGAGCGCGAAAAAGTTCTTGATATCTTCGAAGCGATCTCAGGGCTTCGGATGAATATGGCTTATGTCCGACCAGGTGGCGTCGCGCAAGATCTACCTCAAGGATCGCTAACAAAGATTCGTGAAACAGTGGCGGAACTTCGAAAGAATTTCAAAGACAATGAGAAGCTCTTGATTGGAAATTCGATTTGGGTGAAGCGAACGAAAGATGTCGGTTATCTCGATCTCGCTGGTTGCACCACACTTGGTGTCACAGGTCCAGTTCTTCGAGCAACAGGACTTCCGTGGGACCTTCGAAAGACTCAGCCCTATTGCGGATACGAGAATTACGAATTCGATGTAGTCACTGCCAATTCCGGAGATAGTTACGGCAGATTCTTGATTCGTATGGGCGAACTCGAGCAATCACTTCGAATCATTGAACAATGCGTTACAAGACTTGAGAAGTTAGAGGGTGCGCCCGTGATGGTCGCTGATAAGAAGATTGCCTGGCCCGCCCAACTTGCTCTTGGCGGCGATGGACTAGGTAACTCACTCGAGCATATTCGAAACATCATGGGCGAATCGATGGAAGCGCTGATCCATCACTTCAAACTGGTTACTGAAGGATTTCGAGTACCAGCAGGGCAGGTCTATACAGCCGTGGAATCACCTCGCGGCGAGCTAGGCGTTCATCTTGTGAGTGATGGTGGTACCCGGCCCTATCGAGTTCACTTCCGCGAGCCATCGTTTAACAACCTGCAATCAACCTCGGCCATGGTCGAAGGTGGCCAAGTCGCTGATGTTGTTGCTGCTGTTGCATCGATTGATCCTGTGATGGGTGGTGTTGATCGCTAATGCCATTCAACGAAACTCACTTTGATGCCATGTCAAAAATCATCGCACGATATCCGAGATCACGCTCTGCCATCATGCCACTTCTTCACTACGTGCAATCAATCGATGGTTACGTCACAGAAGAAGGAATTGAGACGATTGCCGAGAAGTTGCAACTTGAGACTGCAGAAGTAAATGCAGTCGCTACCTTCTACACGCAGTACAAGCGAAAACCTGTCGGTCAATATCATGTAGGTGTCTGCACCAACACGCTCTGTGCCATTATGGGCGGCGATGAAATTTATAAGTCTCTGCTTGAACATCTTGAGATAGAAAATGATGGTGTCACCTCTGACGGCAAGGTCTCGGTAGAACATATTGAGTGCAATGCCGCATGTGACTACGCGCCAGTGGTCATGGCGAACTGGGAGTTTTATGACAACCAGACGCCAGAGAGCGCGAAGAATCTTGTTGATGCAATGCGCCAAGGAAATCCCCCAGCGCCAACTCGTGGACCAAATCGACTCGTGAGTTGGAAAGAGGCATCGGCAGTTCTTGCTGGTTTCAATGATGGTCTTGCAGGTGAGGGTGTGCAGGCTGGAGAACCGACTCTCCTTGGTTTGAAGATTGCTCACGGTAAAGCGGGGGAGAATAGATGAGCGCCTTGACGCCAGTTCTCTCCGCTTTCTGGGATCAGAAAGATTCATTCACCATCGCTGGATATAAGCGAAATGGTGGCTATAAAGCAGTCGAAAAGGCCCTTTCTATGGAGCCAGATTCCATCATCCAGATGGTCAAAGACTCTGGTCTTCGTGGACGAGGTGGCGCAGGATTCCCAACAGGCATGAAGTGGGGCTTTATCCCACAAGGAGATAACAAAGAACATTACCTCGTCGTCAATGCAGATGAGTCAGAGCCAGGCACATGCAAAGACACACCACTTCTTCTCGCAAATCCTCATGTCTTGATCGAGGGCGTCATCATCGCTTCCTATGCAATTCGAGCCAATCATGCATTCATCTATATTCGTGGTGAAGTAACGCATGTGATTCGCCGAGTACAACAAGCAATCGAAGATGCTTATAAGGATGGTCTGCTCGGAAAGAACATCCGAGGTAAAGGTTTTGATCTCGAACTCGTCCTTCATGTTGGTGCAGGTGCCTACATCTGTGGCGAAGAGACAGCGCTACTTGACTCACTCGAAGGATTTCGTGGACAACCAAGACTTCGCCCGCCATTCCCCGCGATTGCGGGACTGTATGCACGTCCAACGGTGGTCAACAATGTCGAGTCAATCGCATCTGTTCCTTCGATCATCGAAAAAGGTGCGCAATGGTTTGCTTCGATGGGGACCGAGAAATCCAAGGGTTACACGCTTTATTCACTCTCTGGACATGTGAAGAATCCCGGACAATTCGAAGCACCACTAGGAATCACTCTCCGTGAATTAATCGATATGGCTGGCGGAATCAGGGCCGGACATCGCTTGAAGTTCTGGACGCCTGGCGGTTCTTCGACACCGATGTTTACCGATGCGCATCTTGATACGCCTTTGGATTATGAAGGCGTCGCAGCAGCCGGTTCGATGCTTGGAACGAAAGCGCTTCAGATCTTCGATGAGACAACATGCGTTCTTCGTGCTGTCCTTCGCTGGACCGAGTTTTATAAGCATGAATCATGCGGAAAGTGCACACCCTGCCGCGAGGGAACCTGGTGGTTGGTTCAGGCGCTCAAGAACCTTGAGAATGGTGAGGGCAAACCAGAGGATCTCGATAAGTTGCTCGATCTCTGCGACAACATCATGGGTCGATCTTTCTGCGCTCTCGCTGATGGTGCAGCAAGTCCAATCATCTCCTCGCTCCAATACTTCAGGGCGGAATACCTCGAACATTTGAGCAATGGTGGCTGTCCATTCGATCCTGCAGCTTCAACGATTTTCGAACGCGCAGGTGCCAGATGAGTATCCAAGAAGTCAATCGCACAAACTCGGGTGAGATAGAGAGTGCTGTTGAGATGGTTACGCTCACCATTGATGGTTTTGAAGTAACCGTTCCTAAAGGGACTCTCGTCATCCGTGCTGCCGAACGACTTGGAATTCAGATTCCTCGCTTCTGCGATCATCCACTTCTTGATCCCGTTGGTGCATGCCGGCAATGCTTAGTTGAGATTGAAGTGAATGGCCGTAAGTTTCCCAAGCCTCAGGCATCTTGCACCATTCCGGTTGAGCCAGGAATGGTCGTCAATACTCAACTGACCTCTGCGGTCGCAGATAAAGCGCAGCAAGGCGTGATGGAACTTCTACTTATCAACCACCCACTCGATTGCCCAGTCTGCGACAAGGGCGGCGAATGTCCACTACAAAATCAGGCGATGTCTAATGGTCGCGGTGAGTCACGGTATGAAGGCAAGAAGCGAACTTTTGAGAAGCCGATCAATATCTCCTCACAAGTTCTTTTAGATCGTGAGCGTTGCATTCTCTGTGCTCGTTGCACCAGATTCTCCGATCAGATTGCAGGAGATCCATTCATCACACTCAACGAACGCGGTGCTTTGCAACAAGTAGGTATCTATGAGAAAGAGCCATTTGAGTCATATTTCTCTGGAAATACAGTGCAAATCTGCCCAGTCGGCGCATTGACCGGAGCTTCTTACCGTTTCCGTGCACGACCATTTGATCTCGTCTCCACCTCCTCGGCTTGCGAGCATTGTGCATCGGGTTGCGATATGAGAAGCGATGTCAGGCGAGGCAAGACTCTTCGTCGTCTTGCCGGCGATGACCCATCGGTCAATGAAGAGTGGAATTGCGACAAGGGACGTTGGGCTTTCAAGTATGCCCAGCAAGATCGCATCACTGCCCCGATGATTAGAGATGAGAGTGGTCAACTTCGCGAAGCGTCATGGCCTGAAGCGCTTAGTGCTGCGGCAGAGGGATTGAGCGTCAATCGCGCTGCCATTCTCACTGGTGGTCGTGTCACAGTGGAAGATGCATACGGATATGCAAAGTTTGCGCGAGTCGCTCTTCGAACGAACAACATCGATTTCCGCGC